>JAFZLJ010000028.1 GCA_017551545.1 Treponema sp.
AAAATATTTCTTTTGAAATCTTATTGGTATGAGACATTAAGCGTTCAAAAACATAAACCCCCTCATACATATTGAATATAACAAAATCGACTTTACTGCATTTATTAACTAACTTTCCGTCATATTCCATTCTATAAGTGTCATTATTTCTGTATTTTCGAGGACAATAAAAAGCTTTTTCAAAAGGTATTGTTTCGTCTTTCTTTGAATACATACCCCACCAAATATTTCCCGTATAGATTATATTATTATGAAACTGGAAAGGTTTACAATGCCCATGCATAATATCCAGAGCACTTAAGAAAGGATTTACATATGATTATTTCACGCTTTTAGCTCCATCGATACACGGTTAAGCTCCACCAAAACGCAAAAAAGCGCCGACATAATTTTTCAAATACACAGAACTCTTGTAATCTTTTTTTAGTTCAGAAATGGACTAAATCAAATTACAGGAGGGCCTGCATATGGCCAAAATTAATGTAAAGCTCATAATGGAGCTTCTTAATTCCAATATGTCACGCAACCAGATTGCTGCAACAAGGCATATCGGAAAACATTCTGTCGATGACGTTAAGCGCATCGCGGCAGAAAAAAGTATCACCTTCGAAGACATCAAAGATATGTCTGAAGATGATGTTTACAAAATCTTCTTTCCTGACAGAAATCAGCTGGAAGAACTTTTTGAAAAGCCTGACTATGAATATGTTCATGCAGAACTGAAGAAGACCGGTGTAACACTTAAGCTTCTCTGGGAGGAGTATCAGGATAAGTGCACGACTTTTTCAAAAATTCCAATGGGATACACCAAGTACTGCAACGGTTACAGAGACTATGTTGTAAACAACAGTCTTACAAACCATCTTGAACATAAGCCCGGAATTGCGGTTCAGGTTGACTGGTCAGGTCCGACAATGGAATACCTGAATCCGGAAACACAGGAACGGAAGAAGGCTTATCTTTTTGTTGCAACGCTTCCTTACAGTCAGTATTCCTACGTAGAAGCCTGTGCTGACATGAAACAGGATTCCTGGCTTACTTGCCACATTCATATGTACGAATTCTTCGGTGGAGTTCCGGTGAAAACTGTTTGTGACAACCTCAAGACCGGTGTCGTGAAACATCCGAAGGAAGGTGAAATCGTACTGAATGAAGCATACGAAACACTTGGGAATCATTACATGACGGCCATAATGCCGACTGGAGTAAGAAAGCCTAAGCAGAAAGCTTCTGTTGAAGGAACTGTCGGTAAAATAGCAACATCAATCATCGCTGCCTTAAGAAATCAGACATTTTACTCGATAGACCAGCTGCAGGTTGCAATCCGCATAAAGCTTGAAGAGTTTAATAAACGTCCGTTTCAGAAACGCGAGGCAAGCCGTTATGAAGTATTCCAGGAAGAACGAAAGTTTCTGAATCCTCTCCCGGATGTTCCGTATGAAATTGCACAGTGGTTTTATAAACGCAAGGTAAACCTGAACTGTCACATAACTTTCGAGAAGAATTATTATTCCTGCCCGTATCAGTATGTCGGAATGGAATCTGATCTGAAAGTCACAGACAAAAGCATTGAAATCTATGTAAAAGGCAAAAGAGTTGCCACTCACAGAAGATTCTCTGACGGCATAGAATACCGTTATTCAACGAATCCGCAGGATATGCCTGACCAGTTTCAGAAACCTGAATGGGATGACATAAGAATCAGAAACTGGGCTTCAAAAATCGGACCGTCCTGCGCGGAATGCGTTGCAAAAATATTTGCAGGAGTGAAAATAAAGGAACAGGGATATAACCCGTCCCTGTCCCTGCTCAGACTCAGTAAAAAGTATTCTGAACAGCGTCTTGAATCTGCCTGTGCACTGGCACTTACGCAGCTCCGCAGTCCAAGATACCATCATCTGAATGCCATCCTTTCTGCAAATCAGGATATTCTTTCTGAACAAGTTCAGAATACTCCGAAGTCTGATAACTCTCAAGGCTACATTCGAGGTGCTTCTTATTACGGAGGAAACGGCAATGCTTAATGATGAGACAAAACGAAAACTCCGTGAGCTGAAGCTCGGTGAACTTATTGAAGGTTACGATATATATTCAAAAGGCATAGAATGGAATTCCATGTCTTTTGAGCAGAAATTCCAGCTGCTTTCTGATTATCTTTTTCAGGAAAAGTATAACAACAGCGTGAAACTTCTTCTGTCAAAAGCAAAACTCAGGATTCCAAAGGCCGAAGTAACGAGCCTTATTTATGATGGCCGTGGAATTGACCGCAGCCTGATTACAGAACTTTCATCCTGCCAGTACATTTCGTCTGCAAAGAATATTGTATTTCAGGGCTTCACAGGTTCTGGAAAAACGTATCTTGCATGCGCACTTGGAAAGCAGGCCTGTAAACTTCGCTTTTCAACAAAGTACATAAGGCTCCCTGATTTGCTTGTTGAATATGATGAAGAAATGCTAATGCGTAAGAATGCAAAAAAGCTTTTGAAACGCTACAGTACTTACAGCCTTCTGATAGTCGACGAATGGCTCATGGATGATATTTCCGAAAAAGAGCAGCATTTCATCTTTGAACTTATTGAAAGACGTCATGAGCAGACTTCTACGATTTTCTGTACACAGTACAAACGTGAAGACTGGTTCGACCGTCTTGGCGGTGGTGTTCATGCCGATGCTATTCTTGACCGTATTGTTCACAATGCAATTTTTGTAGAAACCGGTTCAATGAATATGCGCGAATACTGTTCAAAACTTTCTAACTAACGGGTGGTGCTCCTCCACGTTTTAAAGGAGCTTTCTGCGTGAATTGCTGAAGCCAAAATTTAAATTCGACGGCGCTTTTCACGCGGAATATTCACATAGTCAACGAAGAGAATATTTATAGAATTATCCTTAAATTGTTCTTCATCTTCTTTTATGCTGTTTATCTTGCTTATGACTTCACTGCCAATACTGTCAACATCTGGCCGTCCTGGGAAACCGAAAGGTGCGTATTCTATTATTCCAGTCTCAATATTATCATTAACAGATGTTTCATGTTTGATGGTAGTTCTATTCTTATCATCTCTGCCCAGAGGCGTATTTACTTCAATGCAAACTTTTTGATTGATATTATTCCGAGTTATTGTTGTTGTAAAATCGCAGCCTTTACCAGTTCCACATTCTAAGTGTTCCCCAAATTCAGAGTGTTTTAGAATTGAATATGCCCGCAGTTCTCCTAGATTAGATGAAACTTGTTTTCTGTCATTGATAGACTTTATTTCTTTTATTTTCGAATCAAACCAATTCTTGTTATGTTCTGTATCATGGCTTGCACTAAAAAAGGCCTCTTCTAGCTGCCACAGGAATGTTTTTGTTTCTAGATTTTCTAAATCCGAAATAGATATTGTTTTAAGAGGATGCCCAGTTGGCAAGGAATCTAATAGAATTTTGCTCTGTTTATATAAGTCACACTTGATTTTTATTAATTCTTCATAT
>JAFZLJ010000003.1 GCA_017551545.1 Treponema sp.
TAAAGAAAAAATATCAAAACTTCCAAAGCATCTTCTTTCAAAAATCGAAGAAGAAATAGATTACGTAACAAAAGAATAATCACATAACAAAGGTTCGTAGCCGACAGCGGGTCGAGCCCGCTGCGGTACAACCAGTTGTTAGGCACACGCCTTCGGCGGGCGGAGAAATTAATATCGCTAATTCCTATAAATTAATAAATTTCATGTTAAGGGGTATTATGAACTCGTTCAAAGGAAAAGTCTCAATTATTACCGGAGCTGCATCCGGCCTTGGATTAGGTATAGCATCTGAACTATCAAAATTAGGGTCTATTGTTATTCTGCTTGATATTGACAATGACCGTTTATTAAAAGCAGCATCTGAAAATATGTATGGACCTTTTGAGACAAAAATTGTAGATGTAACTAATTATGAAAGTATTGAACTCACATTTAATCAAATATTTGGTAAATATGGTCATATTGATTACTTATTCAATAATGCTGGTATTGGGGGCACTCTTCCTTTTAGCGAGGCAACTATAAAACATTGGAATAAAATAATTAATCTCAATATGTATGGTGTTATAAATGGCATGACTGCTATATATCCAATTATGAAGAAACAACAATCTGGCCATATAATTAATACTTCATCAATTGGTGGTATAATTCCGTTTTCAGGGCAAGCTCTATACAACACAACAAAATATGCAATCGCAGGATTATCATTAAGTCTTGAACGAGAGCTTAAAAATGATAATATAGATATCTCAATAATATGTCCAGGAATGGTTAATACAAGAATATTTTATAAACCTATAATTGGAAATGAAGCTCCAGAAGAATATGTGAAAATACCAAAAGAAGCAATAAGTGTTGAACATGCAGTTAAAGATATAATAAATGGAATTAAACGGAGAAAAAAAATAATTATTACTCCGAGCATACTTAAATCTTTTTATCTGCGATATCGATTATTTGGTAAATACTAAAAATTGCCTAACAACTGCTTCAACTTGACTCGCCTACTGTCACGGTTTTTGCGAAAGATTGTTGGCAAAAACCGCGCCAGCTTTACGGCTCGCAAGTTAAGCAAATGTTATACCGACACGCCACTGGCGTGAAAAAAAAATTTAAAATATACTAACAATAGGAAGCAATAATATGGCTGGAAAAACTATAAAATTATATATTTCAGGTGAAGAACAAAAAAATTTAAAATCTGCAGAACTTAGTAACTGGTCAGGTAAAGCTTTTATTGGTGGTAGAAAAAATGTTCCTATCATTCAGAAAATGGAAGAACTTTCGAGTCCAGGAATATATTTTTTAATAAGTAAAAATTTAACTGATACACAAATCACACTTTACGTTGGTGAAGCAGATGAAGTAAATTCAAGACTTAGAAATCATTTATCAGGTAAAGACTGGTGGGATACTTTTGTATGCTTTATTAGTAAAGACGGAAATTTAACAAAAGCTCACGTAAGATATTTGGAAAAACGTTTTTATCAAATTGCTAAAGAAAATACAACTGCATTTGATTTACAGAATTCATCTGAACCGCCTGGATCAAAACTTCCGCAAAGCGATATTGATGATTTAGAAGAATACTTAAAAAATATGATATTTGTCTTACAAAATTTAGGTTTACTTGATTTTGCAAAAACATCTGACCAAGAAGATAAAATAAAAACTAAGACATCTGAAATTTTTTATTTAAATCTTACAACTGATCGCGTAGATGAAAATAAAAATCAATTACAAGGAAAACTTATTATTACACAAGATGGATATCGATTATTGAAAGGATCGTTTATTGAAAAAACTGAACGCCAAAGTTTTCATACACATTGTTATTATCCACTTAGAAAGAAAATAGAAGATGAAAAATTTTTAGAAGAATCTAAATATGAAGGTGTATATATATTAAAAGAAGATGTAGATTTTAATTCTCCATCAGCAGCTGCTTCAGTTGTAAAAAATCGGGCTACAAATGGACCAAAAGAATGGAAAAATTCATCTGGTATGACATTAGATGAATTTGAGACTAAGGAAAAATAAATAACGGTATAACAAAGGTTCGTAGCCGACAGGCAGTCAAGCTGCCTGCGGTACAACCAGTTGTTATGTGGATGCACCACTGGTGCACGAGGTTTTAAAATAAGATGTTAAATTCAGATAAACGTATAAGTGAAATTTGTTATGACAAAGATAGTGCAACAATTTATTTTTTGAATTTAGACGATGATGAGTACGGATTTATAAATGGCGTTGATTATATTAAGAAAATGCCATTTGTAAAATATAAAAAAGGAATTCCGTGTTTAGGTTTTGGATATGGAGGTTTCTTTTTCAGTTTAAACAATATTTATTTTAAATTTTATTATGATGAGATGTTAGGGGTTTGGATAGTAACAAAAGATATAAATGAAAAATCAATCGAAAGTCAAAAAGAAAAATTTCTTGGTATAGCACAAAAAATTTTTAATGCAATTCTTGAGGAAGAAAAAAATTTTACTCCAGAAAACAAAGAATCTAAAATTTATATGCAATATACAATAACAGAACTCGAAAATAAAAAAAATGTCAATAAAAATACTAATATCAAGAAAGGAACATTGTTAAAAAAGTTTTTTAAGTTTTTATGAAAAAAAATATATATACTTATAAAACGAGAAAATACATAACACCGTTTTCAAAGCCGACAGCGGGTCTATTCGCAACGAAGTTTCCATCGAGCCCGCCTTTTTTATAGACAAAACAATATTGATCGTGGTAAAATAATCCCACAAGGAGGATTAGATGCCACGAATTGTTCCGATAAGGGATTTGAAGAATACAACAGCAATTTCAACTCTCTGCCATGAAGATGAAGAACCAATTTTTGTAACAAAAAATGGTTATGGTGACATGGTGCTTATGAGTATGGAAACATATGAAAAAAGCCTTTTTCTAGCAAATGTATACGGAAAACTTGAAGAAGCTAAAGATGATATGAGAAACGGTAGATACTCTTCCGTTGAAGATGCAATTTCCAGAATTAGGGAAAAACATGGCTTATAATGTTCGAATCATGGAGAAAGCAGAAGAAGATTTGTCGGAAATTGTAGATTACATTTCAGATACGCTAAAAAATCAAAAAGCTGCAGACAATCTTCTTGTAGATTTTCTGCATGAAAAAGAAAATATTGCTGAAAATCCGTACATGTATCCTCTGAGTAATAATTCTGTATTGCAGGATGAAGGATATCATCGTTTTCTTTTCCACAAGAATTTTGTTGCATTATACTTGATTGATGATGTAGAAAAAGTAGTTTCAATAATGCGAATCTTCTATGCAAAAAGAGATTATGCGAATCTGATATAAAAATCACATAACAAAGGTTACGACCTTCGGTCGTTTGCATTTAAGGAAATTATTATCTAGTGCGCTTGCGCGCACGATGCATCATAGCTGACAGCGGGTCAAGCCCGCTGCGGTACAAGCAATTGTTATGTGGACAGCCCAGTGGGCTGCTTTTTGGGAAGAAATATGGAATATAAAATTAAAGTAAATGTTACGGTAGAAGATTATAAAAGTTTCATTTTTGATAATTGGATGAAGAAAAAGATTTCCACGATACTTTCAATTTGTATAATTTTAGCTGCATTTGTTTTTTTTCTTATAAATTTTCTATTTACAGAGGGATCATCTATTCCTTTGAGAACTATAACCTTTGTTATTTTATTTTTTGTTTTTTTAATAATAAAACTTTCTCGTTCAGTTGTAAAAATCTATAATTCTGATTCATTACTGCAGGAAGGTTATTCATTGATAATAAATGAAACTGCTATTACTAGTGAAACAGATCGGGGTTCGTTCAGTTATAAGGTAGATGATTTTAAAGAAGTTCTATTTGGAAAAAAAGTGATTTCAATGTATGTTTCACAGCAAAAAGCTGTTTTAATTCCAAGACATTGTTTTTCTTCTAAAGATGAAGAAAATGAAATTGAAAACTTTATAAAAACATATTATGTAAAAAAAGAAAAATAGGAATATTTAGAAACCGGGTCGAGTCCGATTTCAGAAATGAGATTGGAATTTAGGGCGAAACGGAGCAGCGGTAGTGAGCGGCTAGACGCCGCTTGGTTAAAGATATATGCTGGTGTAAGGTATATCTGTCATAACACAGTTTCGTAGCCGACAAAAACTTTGTCACAAAAGTTGCTGAACGTGCCTTTGCGGCACCGCAATTTTTGCGCCAATTCTGCCGTTGGCAGACGCGTTTTTGCGGTACAACCAGTTGTTATGTGGACGCCCGCTACTTGAGGCGCGGAGATTGAAAATGGAAATAATAAAAAAATCCGAAATCAAAATTTTAAGCAATCCTGGTGTTGAATCATTTCAGCTATTGAATCCAGAAAATAGTAAATCCGAAAGAATTTCTATCACAAGAGTATTGGTTCAGCCCGATAATGAACAACCTCGGCATAAACATGAAACTTCGGAACAAATATGGATCGCCGTAAATGGAAAAGGGATTTTACTTCTTGCAGATAACAAAGAGGAAATATTCGAACCTGGTGATGTAGTTCGTTTTGCTGACGGAGATATCCATGGACTAAAAAATAATAGTCAGGATGTATTTGAATATATTTCTGTAACATCTCCTCCAATTAATTTTGGATATGCATATAAAAATAAGAAATAGAATTAAGCACGGTCAAGCCGTGCTTTTTTTTATGCTTGACGAATTTAAGAAAGTGTAATTATAATATAATTATAGATGAATTAATCTTTGAATGGGATCCTGTAAAAGCAGATACGCTTGAAGCCTCACAATATGGAGGAAGATAAAATGAGAGACCACTACGATTTTTCAAATGGAATAAAAAATCCTTACGCAGACAGACTTAAGAAACAGATAACAATCCGACTTGATGACCAAGTTATTGAATACTTCAAAAATATGGCAGAAGAAACAGGTATGCCTTATCAGAATATCATAAATTACTATCTTCTGGACTGTGTAAAAGAAAAGAAACACCTGGAAGTAGCGTTCAGTAAATAAAAATCACATAACAAAGGTTATATGGACGCCCACTACTTGAGGCGCTTTGGGGAAAAATGAAAAAAAATAAGTTAATAATAATCGGTTTCTACATTTTTATTATTTTCCTTTTATCTTCTTGTAGTACTACAACAGTTGCATTGCTTTTTTCTTGGGTTCACACAATTGATCATAATGCTGAGTATTTTAAAATTGACCAATATGGAAATACTGCAGAACGAAAGTTTGATGAAAATGAGATTGATTTCGAAAATGACTATTTTTCTATTTCTTCATCAATATTTTGTATTGGAGAAAATTTTGAATTTGAATTTCCTAATAAAATGCATGAAATAAAAGGAGATCCTTATGGGATTTTATTATGCATTGATAATAAATCTTCTGATATTGATTACATCAATCTAAAAGCAGCTTCTTTGTTTTTTAATAATGAAAAGATAGATTTACTGGATAATATGTTTTATTCAGATAGTAATGAAAAAAGAAATTACGATCTTTCTACACACAAAGTATTTGACAATGGAAGCCAAGAATTAAGTTCTATAAAAAAAAATCAAATTAAAGAATTCTTAGATACAAAAAGTTTTTCTTTTATGAAAAAACAAGATAATAGTCTACAGAACGATTATGTTATTAAAGAACTTTCTATCTCACTTCCTAAAGTAGATTTAAAAAAATCCACAAATGTAAAATTATGTTATGAAATTGAAATTTACACGAAAGATGGAAAGTGTTGGCTTAATCCTCAAGAAATAAACTTTATTTTGAAAGAAGAAACTGTAAAACTAAATTAATTTTTAGAGCAAAAGTTATGTATAATAATTATTACAAAAATAAAATTTTAAGCTTGGAAGTTTTCCAATATAAATAAATAAAATCACATAACAAAGGTTACGACCTTCGGTCGTTTGCATTTAAGGAAATTATTATCTAGTGCGCTTACGCGCACGATGCATCATAGCCGACAGCTGGTCGAGCCCGCTGCGGTACAACCAGTTGTTATACTCACACGCCACTGGCGTGGTAAGAGAGGAAAGATGTTTGGTTTATATAAAAAGAAAAAAAATAATGAAATTAAAATTACAGGTACATTTTCGTATATTGATGTTGAAATAGATAATAAACTAATTCGACTTCCTGGGGAAATGGGAGAAGGTTATTTTCTTTGTTATGATGAATGCATTACAGAATGGACTAAACCAAAAGGAAAATCAATTACACCAAATGAAAAAGAAAATCTTATTACTCGGATAAATGAAAAACAAAAAAACTCCAGTATGAAAATACTTTTTAGAGATAATAAAAAAAATAAATCTCTGAAAAATATTGAATCGGAAAAAGATAAAATTTCTGATTTAATTTATTGTGGAATTAAAACATTTATGCTTGAAAAAAAAGATTTATTTACGAAAGAAAACTTATATGTCATTTCATATTCTATTGAGAAGAATAATTATACAAAACCATATTCCAGTTTTCTTTATTTTAATACTGAAGAACACTATCAGAAACAAATTCTTAATAAAGATGAGGACATGCTTATTTATTACAGGTACAATGAATACGAATGGGAAGAATCGGCTAACGGAACGGATAAATATTTCATAGAACTTTCAAATCTATTATATTCACTTAGTGAGACTATAGAAATTGATATTCGCACAATATTTCAATACGCAATTGATGCTTTTATACGTCTAAAAAAGGATATGATTGTTTCAGATAAAGTTGAATTGATATTAAACGCAAGAAATTCTTTTGAAGAATCAGAACTGATAGACGCTTATATCAAAGTTAATAATCCCCAAGGAAATTGTGATTATATTAATAAAATTGAAGAATTCTACTAATAGTGTATATCAGTAAACAGTTGTTATACGGACGCCCGCTACTTGAGGCGCTTGGAGGAAATAAAAAAAAATAATGAAGATTATATTTTTTTCGATTATAGGTATTTTTATTATTTGCACTGCTCTCGTAATATATAAATTGATTTCAAGAGAACTCAAAAAAAATTCTGAAATTCAAAAAAAGATAATAAATGAATGTAAATCCGAAGAAGAAAGAAATATCGCATTAAATAAATTAAAAAGAAAAAATATAAAAAAGGGAATTATTATTGCGTTAGCTTTTTATTTAGGTCTCCCTATAATTTGTTTTCCCTGTTTATTAGTAATAAGAAAACTTTCTGTTTCTAATATAAAGCCAATCGGTTCTTATGAATTATTCAAACAAAATGGTATAACTTATTATGGAAAACATGACTATTCAATATTCTGTGAAAATAATGGATTTCCTGCATTTTCAACTTACAAAATCTTTGACAAAAAAAATAAGACTGTTTTTAAAACAAAGTCTTATGAAGAATTTCTAAATAAACTCGAAGAAATGTTTATGACCTCTAATATAAAAAAAATTAATTTTTATGGAACTTGTCTATCAGATCCAGGATATAAATCGTTAGGATATGCAATAAATAACTCTACCTTAATTGAATCTCATGAAATAGAAGAACTTCAAAATGGTCAATTAATTCATATAAGAACAATAAATGGGATATTGATAAACATAGAATATTTATGGGATGATATGATTTGTACTTGTAAAGGAGCTTGAAAATAATAGTTCTACACGAAGTAGATTTTCATAGAATAAATAAAAGCATAACAAAGGTTACGACCTTCGGTCGTTTGCATTTGAGGAAATTATTATCTAGTGCGCTCACGCGCACGATGCATCATAGCCGACACGCGGTCAAGCCCGCTGCGGTACAACCAGTTGTTATACGGACAGCCCGCTGGGCTGGTAATTTGGAAAAATGACAGATAAAATTGTAAATGAAATATGTAATACTTTTTTCCACACGCTTCCAACTAAAATCATAAGAAATAACGTTGGTTTAGCAGGCTATGTTTATACAGTCCAGATTTGTGGCGATAAATACGTATTAAAAATTTCTGATGATAAAAATATAATTTCTGGGTCTACCTATTGGTTGGATAAAATGAAATATCTGGATATTCCAACTCCAAAAGTAATTACAGAAAACACTTCTACATCTCCATATTATTTTATAATGACTTTTATTTCCGGAAAAGATCTGGGTATTGTTTATTCAAAACTTTCAAAAGATCAAAAGAAAAATATTGCAAAAAGGCTTATCAATTATCAGCAGGAAATTAAGAAACTTCCTATGGCAAGAGGTTTTGGTTCTCTTAATGCTTATGAAGATTATGAAAATCTATTCAATACCTGGGAAGAGTTTATATTAAGTGAAATCAAAAGAGCCGAAAACGGCATAAAGGAAAATAATATTTTTCCCACAGAATATGTTTCGAAAGTTCGAGATTTGATTCCTGATTTTAGAGAATATTTTTCAACTATAAAACCACAACCGTTTTTGGATGATGTATCAACAAAAAACGTGCTTATATATAAAGGAAAGATTTCTGGAATAATCGATCTGGATTGGATTACTTTTGGAGATCAGCTTTATTTCCTTAGCCTCACGACAATGGCTCTATTAAGTATGAAGGCTGATTTAGATTATATAGATTATCTGAAAGATGAAATGAATCTGAATAAAAAGCAGGAAAAAGTAACAGAATTATATGTTCTTATTTTCTGTATTATTTTCATGTCAGAGAAAGGTACGAGTTTTAATAAAAATACTCCGATTTCTGTTACTAACCATGAAAAAAATCATTTAATAAAAATATTTGATAATTATTATGAAAAATTAAAATATTAATTAGTTCTAAACATTACTTGACAGTTAAGAAATGCTTTAAGATAATATATTCGTAAAACATTACGAATATTAAAGATGCATATGATAGCAATAAAACCTGTTTCTGATTTACGAAATTATAATGAAGTATTACAGGATGTCGCAGATGAATCTCCTGTTTTTCTCACAAAAAATGGCAGGGCTTTAATGTTTACAGTGAAGATAAATAACGTATAACAAAGGTTCGTAGCCGACAGCGGGTCGAGCTGCCTGCGGTACAACCAGTTGTTATGTGGACGCCCGCACTGGGGCGCTTTTTTTAGGTGAGGTAAAAAAAAGTATGAAAAAAATAATTTGTATATTATTCAGTTTTACAGTTTTACTTACTTCAGCATTTGCGGATAAAAGCCGTTTTTATAAAAATGGAAAAGTAATCGACACGATGTATGTGGATGCAGAGGATGGCTTGAGGGTTCGTGATTATCCATCTCTAAGTTCGGATAGAATCTGCGGTCTTACATACGGATTCCCCGTTAAAGTTATAGCAATTGGAAAAGAAGAAACAATTGACGGAATTACAGCGCCCTGGGTAGAAATTCTGCTTCCGCGTTATGAATGGGAAAATTTTGAGCCGGAATATGGCTGGGTGTTCGGAGGATATCTTTCGACAGAGAGGAAAACTTTTTCTACAAAAGGATGGACAGAGTGGAATTTTAAAAAATATCTGTCAAAGTGTCATTGGATAGAAGATAGTAATGCTGATGGCCGTATTATTTTGTGTTTTGAGGAAGACGGAGAATTTAAGCTGCAGGTTGAAGAAAGAGGTGCGGGTGCATTCGGAACATGGCGGACTGATTTTAAAAATATGTCTGTAATCACCAGTTCAGCCTTTATGTATGCAGGTGATGACGATTATACGCCTGAAGAGGAAACAGTAGTTTACAAGATTGGAAATATCAGCGAGTTTTCATTTACGGTAAATGGTAAACGATATGTTCCTGATTGCGATTGGGGTGTTATATATAATGAAAAAAATTTTAAAATTACAGATAGAGACAGTTCAGACTTTAACCGTAATTTAAAATATTTCTTACAGGCTTTATATTCTTCAGAAAATATTTTTAGTTCAATATATGACAGATCATCGGATTTAAAAAATTCCTACATCAAATATGGTGTTTATTATTCAAAGAACGAAGATTATATGAACTCATATCATGCTTACTGGGATCCGATTATGAGAGAGCACCAGAAAAAAGTTGATGCAATGAGATAAAAACACATAACAAAGGTTATGGCGACAGGCCAGTGGGCTGCTTGCTAGGAGGAAAGATGAAAAAGAAGTTTTTATTAATTTTATTCGTTATGTTTGGGTCTCTTATATTTACTCAAGCAAAAGTAATAAAATCAAATAATGGTATGGCTCAATTTGAAAGCAAAGATGTGTGGGTAAATGTAATATTAGTTAATGATTTAAAATCAACAATAAACGCATGGAATTCAGTACCAGAATCAGAGGTACCGAGAATCCGCTCAACTACAAATGTTTCATTGGAAAATAATTTTATTGCACCTTTTATTGTGTATAAAATAAATTCAGAAAAAATTTCTCAGATTTATTATGATTGTGAATTGATTGAGATAGATGGAAAAACATCAGAGTATAAAGGAAGCAAACTTCTTTTCTGGAAAAATAAACCTCAAAATAAAAATTTTATGTATTCCGTTGCACAAAATTGCGGATGGGGTTTTGATGAAACAGATCCAGAAGGTGAATACATAATCCGAATAAAAATTTATACAGATAAAAAGCAGATAACAGAATTCCAATTACCTTTTACTTTCTCAAAATAAGGAATATTTCAAAAATCTGTTCGGGCCAGATTTTAGAAATTAATTTGAACGCTCATTCCAGGCACAACAAAAGTGTCAAAACTTCCCTACCCTGTTCTTTTTCACAAAATAAAGAAAATTTTTGTTGCAAGATTCAGCATTATAATCAATAATTAACTGTGTGTTTTAGTAGCCGCATAACAACGGTTTCAAATCGGACAAAACCTGATGTTATGTGGACGGCGCAGTGCGCCGCTAAGAAAATGAAAAAAGTATTTGTTTTATTAATTGCGAGTTTAATTTTATTCTCAAGTTGTGTAAGTATAGGTTCGAGAAAGTTCCCGATAGAACCCGTAAATGTAGTAGTAAAAAATTTCGATATTGCTGAAACAGTTATAGTAAGACTTGATATAAATCTCATTAGTATTTCATATGAAAAAAAGTTATCAAAAAAGGAATACGGAATATTTGATTCGTTTTTGGTAAGTAATGAAATCGATGATGAAATGTTAATTCAACCTCAAAAAGTAGATTTGGGAAAAAATCAATTGGAATGGCATAGATTCTGGGTTGGAGAATCAATAAACCTTTTCAATTTGAATAATTCAAAACTTGAAGATAGGGTTGTATTACTTTTAAAAATAAATAATCATTTGTATTTTATAGATTCCAATTACATTGGAAAAAAAACACTGTTCAGATTAAACGAAGATAGAACTTTTACAAAATTAGATGTTAATCAATATGAAAATTTATTTTCTGTAAATTATGATAAAGATGAAAAGCACAATTTTGAAGTGACAATCAAGCTTACGGAAAATTAGAAATTAAAAAATGAAATTGAACTTTAGGGTTTACGCGAAGATGCGGTAGAACGCGGCTTTACGCCGCTTAGAAAAAGTATAATAATAGAAGCATACGCTTCAAATGGTTATACAGAATATTCTTAAAGAAAAGAGTATTTATGAAATCCAATTCTGTATAAGAAATATAATTGTCATAACATAGGTTCGTAGCCGACAGCGGGTCAAGCCCGCTGCGGTACAACCAGTTGTTATGCTGACACCCGCACTGGGGTGCTTAAAAATGATATTTAAATTATGGAGTTGTTAATGAGAAATAAGAAAAGTTTAGTATTCAGTTTAATTTCGGTTTTATCCCCTGTTTTTATAGTTTTATTTTTAATAATAACTTTAATAAGTGATAAATATTTCTTAAATAGATATCAGACAAATATTTTTATAGGCCCTTTTATGTTCTTTTTGATTATAGGATGGATTATTGGATTGGGAACGGGAATTGCAGCTCTTGTATTTTCTATTATGCGTAGAAAAGAAGGTGGAAAAGCTACTGGTAGTTTATCTATGAGTATTCTTGGAATTATTTTAAATTTATTATGGCTTAGTGGAATAGTGCTGGCTTTTCCAGCATGGATGGGAATTTAAATTCTTTTTTTTGAAAGTCAAAGATTGCGAAAAAAAATGAATTGAACAATAACATAGGAAGAAACTTCGATTGCAAAATAAACTCTTGACTATGTAGAAAAACACATATTATTATATATAAGAGGTGATAATATGATGGTAGATACAGCACAGATAATGCCAATTACTCAATTACAGAAAACTCTTACTCAGACTGTCAGAAAAATTTCTGAAGATAAACAGCCTGTATTCATTATGAAAAATAACTCTATGGAAGCTGTAATAATGTCATTTGACCGTTACGAAAGACTTGCCGAATTGGAAGAACTTGAAGAACAGAAAGAAATTTATTCAATGGTACAGGAACGAATGAGTCATTATGATGCTTCAAAAAATGTAAGCTGGTCTTCTTTGAGGAATAAATAATGGCTAAAAAATGGGAAGATAAGAAGGATGAATTTGATAAAATTCAGCTTATTCCAGAAGCCGCTGAAGAATATAATAACTTGGACGGAAGTATAAGAGTTGAAGTAGATAAAAAATTCTCCAAACTTGATAAGAATCCATTTTTAGGTTTTCCGTTAGGAAATAAGGCAAATATGGATTTAACTGGCTTTTATAAATTGTATGCCTGTGGAAAATCCGTTCGTATTGTTTATCGTCTTTTGACTCCTGAAAAAGTAGAAATTATTGAAGTTTGGGGAATTGGTAAAAGAGAAAATATGGAAGTCTATAAAGATGTAGATGACAGAAAAAATGGATAAAGCATAACATGCACTTACGACCTGCGGTCGTTTGCATTTATGGAAATTATTTACTAGTGCGCTTACGCGCACGATGCATCAAATCGGATGTCGGGTCAGACCCGCCACCGTTTAAGTGCGTAGTTCGTAGCCGACAGCGGGTCGAGCCCGCTGCGGTACAACCAGTTGTTATGGCGATAGCCCAGTGGGCTGGAAGGAGTGGTTTATGGGATTTAGATTTAGAAAAAGCATTAATTTAGGAAATGGTTTTCGAGTAAATCTTAGTAAATCAGGCTTTGGTTATAGTTGGGGTATTCCTGGTTATAGAAATACAATTACTTCAAAAGGAAGAAATAGAAAAACATATTCTATCCCGGGCACCGGACTAAGTTTTGTTGAAGAATCCGGCTCTAGAAACAGGCATTCAACTAATACCTATAATTCTACGAATAATTCAATAAGAAAAACAGAATCAGGGACTTTATATGATGCAAATGATTACTCTGCTATGGAGAATATTGAGTCATCAGATATAAAAAAAATGCAACCTGTAGAATATAAAAAGATTTTAAATCAAATTACTTTAAGAATATTGTTAAATAAACTTACAACATTAATGCTTCCTATTTTTTTATTATATTTTGTTTATGAAAAAAATATATTATTTTTGATTGTTTCAGGATGTGGTTTGTTATTCAAAATAATATTGCATATTTTCTGTAAAATAAAAGTTTTCTATGATTTTGAAGATGACTATGAAGATTCATTTAGAGAATATGTAAACGCTTGGAAAGATTTATCTAAAAGTCATAAAATATTTCAAATCCCATTAAAAGCATCTATACAGAATTCCAAGAATATGTATGGGGCTAAACAAGCTCTTGAAAGAATTCATTTATCAATACGTTTTAAAGCACCTTGGTATTTAAAAACAAATATTAATATTCCAGTTTTATATTTCAAAAAAAATACAATAATTCTGTTTCCTGAAAAAGTGTTAATTATAGGAAAAATAAAAGCTGGCGCAATTAATCAAAAAGATGTCGAATTTGATTTTTTTGAAAATGGATTCGTTGAAAGTGATTTTAAACCTAAAGATTCAGAATTCATACAATATCAATGGATACATCCAAATAAAAATGGAGGTCCTGATAGAAGGTTCAAGAACAATAGACAATTACCTGTATATAATTATGGCTTTATAGATATTTCTTCAAATAATGGACTAAATCAACGTATAATGGTAACAAATAATAAAATCTGTATGCGATTATCAGAGTTTTATAAAGACTATAAGAAAGCATTCAGTTTTTAGAAAACGCATATAACAAAGCTTCAAAGCCGACGGCGGGTCAAGCCACGTGCGGTACAACCAGTTGTTATGGCGACAGGCCACTGGCCTGCCCTTTTTCGGAGGGATAAATGAAATTTAAATCAAAATTACTAATCACAATAACTGCTGTCTGTCTCTTTTTATGCAACTTGTTTTCAGAAGATTTCAGGTCATATTTATCATACAGATATTTTTATAATGCGGTTTATAAAA
>JAFZLJ010000029.1 GCA_017551545.1 Treponema sp.
AGTTCCAATTTTCTTTGCGATTGCTCCTGGCGACAGATTTTCTTCTTCATGCAGTCTTACAGCTTCCAATCGTGTTTCAAAACTGAATACTCTTTGCATAACATCCTCCAAAAAGTGTCTAGCTTTTTGGGTTCAGTTCAACCTCCTGTTGCCTCTTCCTCCCTATTCGGTCGGCGTTCACTACGCTTCGAGTCCTGCAGTTTAGTTTAAAATGAAAAACGCTTCCTGAATTAGGAAGCGTGTCTTTAGCGAGGGCAGGACTCGAACCTGCGGCCTCCGGGTTATGAGCCCGACGAGCTGCCAACTGCTCTACCTCGCGTCGTGTTGGGAAATATTATAGGAAATATTTAATGTTGTCAATAGTTTGAGGCTTGAATTATTGAATTTTTTTATGCGGCCGGGTCTTCGGTTGTGGCGGAATATTTCAGGCGGCATTCTACTATTGCCAGTAAAATGGCGGCTATTGAGAACCAGCGTAGGGCGTTCTGGAAGCCGGCGAAGAAGTCGTATACTCCGTGAATTAAAACTGCGGAAATAAGGCAGGTTATTACTGTGCGCTTGTTTCTTATGCTGTAAATAAAAAGTCCGCACAAGCCGGTGCAGGTCATGTGGATTATATCTGAACTGAAGATGCGGGCAAAAATCTGGCCGTAGAGAAGGGTGGCGTTTCTGTTGTTTGCCATCTGAAGATGATCTAAGTAATAAACTATTGATTCAAAGCAGCCCAGTGCAAGACCCATTGTAAAGGCAAGCAGTAAGAACTCTAAGGCCGATTTATCTTTTTTTGGTAACGGAAGTACAAAAACACATTTTAGAATTTCTTCTACAAGTCCGTACAGGAAAAGTGATTTTAATATTTCGTGCAGGATTGGCATTGAAGTTAATATGTTGAGCGATGGTAAGAAAAACTGAATTACAGAAATTGGAATAACGGCGGCAAGACCTAGTAAAATTGCGATTGAAAGATGGCCGGCGTTTACTTTTAATGCAAAGGCAAAAATTAAAAATGCAGCAATCAGAGGAATAAAACACAAAATAATTGGTAAGATGATACTTAAAAACATACTTATAGAATATCGCATTTTTTGAATTGATGCTATAATTAAATTATGCCTTCAAGCATACCTTTCATAATTATTTTGTGTTTTATCCTCATTTTCCCGGTGTGGCTGAGTGTATATGATATTAAGACTCTTAGTGTGCCTTTGTGGTGTGTGTTATTGGGGACGGTGGGGCTTCTGGCAGCAAGAATCATTTTTTATACAAGTACATTTTATCTTTATATAATCTCTTCGGCTGTTCTTACATTGATTTATTTTTTTATAAAAATTATCACCCACGGTAAGCTTGGAACCGGGGATATTTTGTTTGGGTTATTTCAAGGTCTAGGGTTCAGACCGCAGTTTATATGGATTTGTCTTACTGTTGAAGTGGTTGCAGGTTTGATTTTCTTTTTGATTAAACGTGGGACAAAAAAAATGCCCTTCATACCGTTTATGGCATCAGGGCTTTTAGTTTCATTTATTATTGACGCCGCAACCACCGCAGCCATCGCTTGAGCATTCTCCACCACCGCAGCCGCCACAACCTCCGCAGCCACCGCCACAGCCTGCTTCTAACTGTGCCAGTTCTTCTTCCGTAGTGTCGCGGACTTCTACAACTTCAATATCAAAGTTAAGAACTTTTCCGGCCATTTCGTGGTTGCCGTCTATTTTAACTTTGTCGCCGTTTACTTCTATTACAGTTACAATAGTAGGTCCAGCCGGAGTCATTACCTGAAACTGCATTCCAACTTCAATTTCGGTATCTGTTTCAAAGCGGTCTTTTGTAAGCTCTGCAACAAGTCTTTCATCTCGTTCACCGTAGCCGTCTTTTGGCTGGATTGTACATGAAAACTTGTCTCCGGCTGCTTTTCCTTCAAGCTGTGCTTCGAGTCCTGGAATAAGATATCCTCTTCCGTGAACATAACCAAGCGGCTCTGTTCCTGTCGAAGAGTCAAGCTCAACTCCATTTTCATCTTTTAAAACATAGTGGAACGCAGCGAATTTATCTTTTGTAATTACCATTTAGAATCCCATCTCATCAAGATTTTTTGCATTATCCTGTACAACTTCAAGAATTTCAGGACAAGCGTCTTTTAAATATCGTTCAATTCCCATTTTAAGTGTCATAAGTGCCATAGGACAACTTCCACATGCACCGGTAAGATTTAAATGAACGCGTTTTTCATCATCGATACAGACAAATTCCATATCACCACCATCAGCCTGCAATTGTGGTCTGAACATTTCAAGAGCTTCTTTTACTGTGGCTTCTAATTCTTCCATAATCATTTCTCCTTCAAAGGGCGCGCGCCCGTTATTTAATTATCAAGTTCATCCAATTTTCTGTTCAACTCTATTATGCGAGTATGCAGATAATGGTCAACTGTTGATTTCTCTAAAATACCAAGTGTATCTCCGTCGGTATCAATAATCGGCATTGCGTCAATATCGTTTTCTTCAAAAAGCTGATAAGCATCAGGCAGAGTAGTTGAAGGCTTTACTGTAACAGTAACAGGATCCATAATATCCATTGCAAGCATGCTTTCTGCAAAGTCACCGATCTGCATAACTTCTTTTAAGTGCTCAAGACTGATTACACCAACAAGCTTTCCCTGATGATTTTTTACAGCGTAATTCAAATTCTGATTTCTGCTGAACGAATTGAGGATTGTAAACAGGCTGTCGTTTTCGTTTACAATTGCAGGAGAGTCGTAATTGCAGACTTTTTCTTTTCCCCACATAACATCAGTAACGCGCGAGTTCTTTTTAATATCATCAACTGTAACATTAAGTCCGCATTCACCGGCTTTTGTAACACCAATCTTTACAAATACAGGTCCAACAAGCTGAACAATAAATGTTGTCGCTGTGATTATTAAAAGAATCTGCGGTCCTATTGAATCTGCAAAGTCATTGCCGGCCGCAATAGAAAGACCAATTGCAACACCAGCCTGGCTGAGCAGACAATATGGCAGATACTTTTGAACTGTCTTAGGTGCTTTTGTAAGCCATGCTCCAAATGTAGAACCAATTGATTTTCCAAGAGTTCGTCCAATTACATAAAGAATCGCAATAAGTCCAAGGAACGGTGTAATAATCCAGATGTTCAGTTTTGCACCTACAAGTACAAAGAACAAAACGTAAATCGGCGGAGTATATTTATCTACAAGCGGGAAAACGCCTTTTGTTTTTGAAGGGGCAAAGTTTACCATTACAAAACCAAGGCTCATTGCTGCAAGAATATTATCAAAGTTAAAGGTTTCGCAAACACCTGTACAAAGGAAAAGACAGCCCAAAGCAAATGTTAAGATTCTGCCTTCCTTATTTAAAAGATATCTTGTAATAAAGCTGAGCAAAAATCCAAAGGCACCGCCAATAAGAAGTGAGCCGAAGATGTCGCGGAAAATGTTGAGCAGCTGCGGCCAGAAGCCAAGGGCGTTTCCACCAATGAGTGGAGTTACAATTGTAGACGCAATTGTATACAAAATAAGGGCAACTGCATCGTCCATTGCAACAATTCCGTAAACTGTTGTAGTGAGCGGACCGCGTGTACGATATTCTGCAAGTACATCTGTTGTGGCAGCCGGAGCTGTTGCGGAACAGATTGCACCCAAAATTAATCCGAGTGATACTGCATGTGTAATATCTTTTGTAATGAGCCATACTACAAGAGTAACAACTCCACCAACAACAATAGCCGGAGTAATTGCTTCAAACAAAAGAATGCTTATAAACTGCTTGCCGTATTTTTTAATTACATTAAGCTTAAGCTCGCCGCCGATTAAAAATCCTATAAGAGAAAGTGCAACTGTGCTTATAGGGTCCAGCGCTGCAATTACATTTGGTTCAAGAATATGAAAGCCAGAGGAACCGATTAAGATTCCCATTACAATGTAACCTACAACCTGAGGAATCTTAAGCTTCTGGAAAAGCCAGCCTCCAAGGGCTCCTACAAAAAGAATAATTCCTAAAAGAAGAACAAGCTGTGTTGCCTGTATTTTGGTAAAATGAAATATTGCCGGTAATAAATTCGCTAATGGATCATCCATAATTTCACCTGATATATCTAATTATAATTTGTCTATTGTAGCAGATTTTCGACTGTTTGTGCAAAGGCTGTATAGTCAGAAAGGTCTGTATCTGAATAAAGATATTCGTACATTATTGTTGCACTTACAAGTTTTCGTCCGTATTCTCGTGTTTCTGAAACAGGAATTGTTTCAAGGAATAAGTCCATATCAAGATTTCCGGCTTTTCCAAAATCCATCATGGAGCTGTTGAGCCAGGTTGTTACTTTTCTAAAGCCTGCATTATATGAAAAGAATGCCCTTAGTAAAGAACCGTCTCCCCGTCGTATAAGTTCAGAAAGATAATAAGTTCCAAACATTATATTTGTTTCGGGGTCGGTAAGTGAATATTCTTTTATTCTGAGCTTTTGTGCAATTTCGCCTGCTGTAGGACTCATAAGCTGAGTTAATCCGACTGCACCGGCAGAACTTACAACCTCTTTATCAAAAAAGCTTTCGCTTCTGATTAATGCATAAATTACTGACTGATCAATATTAAATTTTTTAGAATAAGCGTTTACAAACTCTGAATAATTCTGCGGGTAAATAGTCTGCATATTTTTTAGTGAAATAGTAGACTCTGCCATATTTCCGGCTCTGGCTGAAATTCTAAGTGCTTTGACATAAAAACTGTCATCTTCGGCTGCACATTTATTCAAAAAGTCTGCAAGATAAAAGCCTGTTTCTGAACTTGCGCCTTCTTTATAAAGCTCCTGCCATTTGTTGTAAATTTTGTCTGAATAGCCAAAGGTGGCATAACCGCATAAAAGATTGTCTACAGGATTAGCAGTTTCATCTAAAACCTTTGGCTGAGCTCCGCCGCAGATTACCTGTTCAAGTTTTGTTCCTGAAAGTTTAAGCCTGTAAGCAGAAAGCAGCTTGTAATATACAGAAGTTCCGCTATCAAGTGCTTTTGTATAGAACTTTTGAGCTTCGGCAGGACGTTCTTCTTCAGGTAAATCAACATAACCGCACTCTATAAAACGGCCATATAAATAGCAGAGCTGGGCCATTGTTTCTTTAGAAATATAACCGTCGAGCTTATCTATTAAATCTTTAAAGGCTGACCATTTTCCGTTTACTATTAAGGAAGGAATAAGTGAATCAAAAATATCATCAAAGTATTCGGGGTCGCTCCAGATTTTTGCATATTCATCAATTGAATCAAGTGTTTTATCGAGCGAAATTTTTAATTTAGTTTTTATAAGATACCACAGGGCATTGTCTTTTTTAGAAGGCTCTTCTGTAGCAGCAATTGCATTTTCGTAACAGGTAGAAGCCTGTGAATTGTAGAGGTTTCCTCCATCATAAAGCCTTGCAGAATAAAACCAGAAATAAAAGGCTGCCTGAGTATCTTTAAATGCTTCTGCCTTCTGACGTAAAAATACTGCGTCTTTGATTATCTGTTCAGAACCGTAAAGGTAAGATTTACCAATATCGGAAGCAAGCATGGCAAGAGGTTCAAGTGTCCCTTCTTCAAAATATGAAAACATTATTGCAGCTTTTTCATAGCCTAAAAGATAATCGCGTTTGTAAAGGGTAATGCGGAATTCTATTGCTTCTGCTTTAGGGCTAAGTTCTTCCGGCTGGAGCGGGGAATAAATATCTCTATAATATTGATACTGCTCCTGGCTTATAGCCCTGCTTGTGAACCAGCGGTACGCTTCTTCCTGAAACTTTTCTTCAAGTTTAAGCTCGAGCAGGGTATTAAGTCTGAGTTTTATTAAAGCATCATCTGCAGTTGCAAAATCAATTGTGTCTGTGACTTCTATAAGCTTACGAAGTTCGTTTGAAACAAAATACTGCTGGGCCAGAATAAGAAGGGAATCCGGGTCAGGAAAATTCTGATACAGAAATTCAGCGGCAGCATTGTTTTCCTGAAGGTTACCAAGTTTTGTGAGCTGAATTGCACTTTCCTTGGCGCAGTAATAAGTTCCTTTTTTTACACAGTTGTTGAATTTCTGTTTTGCTTCTTTTACATTTCCTTCCGAAAGCTTTTGCATTCCAATAAAATAATCAGCATCATAACCGTACTGTTCATTTGACGGACATGAAACCAGCAGAAATGCGGCCATTAAAAGAGAAGCTGTATAAATGAGAAAATTCTTTTTGCCCACCACAGAAAATCCTATTCTGCAGGAATTGTAATAATTGTTCCCGAGATAATATGATCAGGATTTTTTATTCCATTATAATTTGCGATTTTTTTGTATCGCCATGGATTTTTGTAGTAAGTGTCGGCTATATCCCAGAGAGTGTCTCCCCACTTGATTTTGTAAGTAACATTCTTGTTCTTTGTTTCAGCAGCAGGAGGAGGAACAGGCTTAACGTCTTCGGCTTTTTCAATTACTACTACTTCATCTTCCTTAGCCTGTGGAACAGGATCCGGTTTCTTTTCTTCTACAGGAACAGTAGTAGCTGGAGTTTCTGCTGGTTTTTCTACAGCGGTTTTGGCTTTCTTTTCTGCCATCTTCTGGCGAAGGTTAAACTTTCCTGGAAGAACAAGCAGTACAAGTGCAGTTGCAATAAGACAGATTATTGCGCAGACAATACAAATGATTACCGGTGCGCGTGTCTTTTTCTTAATATCGTCTTCTTCGTGAGCAGCAGAGTCGCCCATTTCTGTTTCTTTGTCGTAAAGTCCTGTAAAGTTGAGGCCTTCAGAAGGAGATGGTGTCGGTTCAGAATCAAAGTCATTTGAATCCATGTCATTAAAGAAGTCGTCGGTATTTTCTTCGTTATCTGTAAGCTCTGGTGGAGCTGCAAAGGTTTCATCTTCAAGAACAGTTTCATCACCAGGGATTGTTGAATCGTCGGCGAATGTTGTGTCATCTGCAAATGTTGTATCATCAGCGAATGCGTTGTCGTCAGCAAATCCGTTTTCATCAGAGATTGTTGCGTCGGCGTCAAATGGAGTATCGTCAGCAATTGATGTGTCATCAGGAAGGTCAAATGAATCAAGTCCACCTTCCTGAGTGATTGTGTCATCACTGGCGTCATTATCTGTTGTTATTTCATCTGCGATTGTTTCTTCAGATGGAGTGTCATCAAGTGAAAAATCTTCAAGACTTGTGTTATCAGAAATTGTTTCATCAACAGGTGCTTCTTCGGCAGGTGTTTCTTCAAAAGAAAAATCATCAAGACCGGCGTCTTCTGTTACTTCCGAAATATCATCGTCTGTAATTTCTCCGTCGGCAGGAGCTTCATCATTATCTTTGTTTTTATTTGCGGCCATAATTCCTGCAGCAGCAAGAAGTCCAGCGCCTGCAACAACACCAGCAGCAACTGCAGCACCGTTTCCTGAATCTTCTTCAGTCGGTTCTTCAGGCATGTCTTCAACAACAGGTTCATCTACAGAAGTTTCTTCTTCAACTGCCGGTTCGTCTACTACAGGTTCTTCAACAGCAAAATCATCTGTAACAAGTCGTTCTTCTGCAGTGCGTGAAACAAGTGTAAGCTGTGAATTGCTTGTTGCTCCGGTTTCAGGGTCTGCAATAGAAGCTGAAAGTTCTCCGTTTTCATCAAGGCCTACATCAAAAGAAATGCTAGGTTCACCATTCTGATGAGCATTGAGGTTTTCAATTTTGAGAGTGTCAATGTATTCTGCATCTTCCATTGAACAGGTCTTTGAACGATACAAATCAACCATTACACAGGTCTGATTATCGTTAGCAGTTGTGAGTTCAAGTTTTTTTGTCTGGGCTGAACCTTCTTCCATAATCGGATAGAAAGATCCGTCCGCAAGTTTAATACCAACAGTTCTCATAGATAAACCTCAATTTTTTTAATTTAAATACAAATAATTAATTACTGATAAACAAACTCTGACATAGAAATGAGTTCATTTACAGTTGTTCCAAATTTCTGTGCAATGTTGTACTCAGAAACTCTTGTTACGTTTCCGCCTGCATCATATTTTACAATAATTCGGTTTGTTACCTGTTTTGAATTATCGTAAGTTGTTATTTCAGAAAGAGTTCCGTTTGCTGCATAGCGGAAAACCTTTTTTTCTGTCTGTTCTGTATATGTATCATAAACAGTAAGGCTTTCAATTTTTCCGTCATCTGAATATGAATATGTTTCCTGAATATCAAGTGCACCGTCTGCATTGTATTCAAAAATATCCTGAATCTTTCCGGCTGAATTGTATTTGTAAATAATCTTCCAGATAAGTGCACCGTCGCTGTCATAGCCAGTTTCATCGGCAAGCTTTCCGTCTGTGTACTGATAGATTGTCTTTGCGCGCAAAAGGCCGTTCTTATCATATTCAGAAGAATCTGTTTTCTGTCCGTTTGAATAAGTGATGATTGTTTTCCACATCAACTTTGAATCTGCATCATATGTGTTTGATTCTGTAAGATTTCCGTAAACATCATATTTATTTGCAGTTTTTGTAAGAATTGCATCACGTGGAGAAAGCTCTGTTACTTCAGTTGCTCTTCCTGAGTTGTCTAAGGTAGTAACAGTCTTAAGCACTGGAGTTCTTGTAAGGTTTCCGAATTTTGAACCAATATCATAATCTGTCTGTGTGTAGTTTTTTACATTTCCGTTAATCTGAACATAATTAAAAATATCCAGAGCAAAGAGTGAAAGACTCATTGCAACAGCGGCAACAAAAGCAATTATTTTTTTCATATTTCCTCCGTATCTATATGAAAGATTTATTGTCAAACATTATAAGATATTCTATTATATCACATAATAAAAAAAAATGGGAGTAATTTTTGAACAACAATCAATGGAAAGTTTTTTGTGAGTTTCGCAGTGCTTTTAAGCAGAAGGTTCTGGAATGGACAAACCAGATACCACAACTGAGTGATTTACAGAAAAATGCCGCCGTTAAGGCCGATACTCCTGAATATCCTTTTGAAAATGCTGTAGTTTATAATACAGATCTTGATAAAATAACTGCAGACGATGAAATTAAACTGATTGTAATAGGCGATAACCCGGGCAAGGATGAACAGCTCAATAAAAATCAGCGTTATTTATGCGGGCAGGCCGGTAAACTTGCAGACGGATTTTTTAAAAATCATCCGGAGCTTGGAATAGACTTTCGTCGTAATGTTATTATTTTGAATAAAACTCCTGTTCACAGCGCAAAAACCGCACAGCTTAAAACAATTATAAAAGAAGGCGGCCCCAAGGTAGAAGAACTGATTTTAACTTCGCAAAAATGGATGGCAGAGCAGACAGCAAAACTCCATCAGCAGCTTGGTAATGTAGATTTGTGGCTTGTAGGATATTCTGAACTAAAGGAAGGTCACTTTTTCTGCCCGTACCGCGACACTTTACAAAATGTCAGCCAGAACACTCCTGCCTGGAAGAAGGTATTTGTATACCAGCACTTTTCTATGAACAGATTTTCAATAGATTTGAAGGATTTTGCTGCCAGGAATCCAGCGTTTTCCTTGAAGGAGCAGCTGGCCGCTTTGGGAACCCTGCACAAAGACGAGATATTTATTTGTCAGAAGTGATTTCGTTGAATGAAGCTTCTTTAATGCTTGGAAGTTCTTTGCCTTCTGCAGCAGCAGCTGCTTCTGCTTCTTTTTTACGGTTGATTGCTCTGTTTGTGTAGTGAATTACGCTGAAGAAGATTATCATAAAGATAAAACCTTCCAGAAGCATTGCAGTACCCTTAAGTTTTCCAATAAAGTATGAAAGAATTACAAGTCCGCAAAGCAATAACTGAATGAAAACAATCAGACTTAATGCCTGCTTTTTTGTGTAACCGATATTTAAAAGCTTATGGTGCAGGTGCGATTTATCAGGAGACATAATAGGTCTTCTGTCTCGGATTCGTCGCCAAATTGCAGCGATTGTATCAAAAACAGGAAATGCTGTAAGAATAATAAGAATAAGGAATTTGTTGTATTCAAAAATATCACTTGATGAGTAAAGAGGAATTGTTGCAACTATAAATCCAAGGAATGTACTTCCGTCATCACCCATGAATATTTTAGCAGGCGGCCAGTTGAAGCACAAAAATCCGAATATTGCTCCTGCAAGAATAAAACAAAGACCTGCTTCCAGGTTATGCGAAACTGAGTAAAGAACACCCAGAGTAATTATTGCTGTAATTGAAAGAGAACCACACAAACCGTCCAGACCGTCTATGAGGTTGTATGCATTTATTACACCTACAATCCAGCAGAATGTAATTATATAACTTACAGGAACAGGAAGAATCCAGCCAAAAATCTGTATAAAACGGTAACCGTTAAAAGTAACAAGTCCTGCTGCTGCAAGCTGAACAATCAGTTTAACAAGAGCCGGAAGTGTAAGAAGGTCATCAAGAAATCCAAGTACAAAAATCATTAAAGCGGCAATTAAAATAGGAAGACTTTTCATTCCGCTTATTGTTGTTGTGTTATGAAGGTAGAACAGCGAAGAAATGAGAAACGGAAAAACAATTCCAACACCACCAAGTCTTGAAATATTTCCGCTGTGAAGTTTACGTCCATCGTTGTAGTCAAATATCTTGTTCTTGTTGCAAATATGAATGATAATTGGCATTGAAATTAAAGAGAGGACTATAGAAAGAATAATGTAAGGAGTCATCGCTAACATCGTTATAAATATATCAGTTTCTTAGTACATTAACAAGATAATAATGACTTTTTTTAGAAAAGCATGTATATTGGCAGATGATGAGCAGAAAAAATAGTTCCCTGTTTGATTTGTCGAAGATTCCCGCCGATGCAGTAAAAATAATAGAAGATTTTGATCAGATTGTTCAGGGAATAAAACCTTTGAACAGCAGGCAGCTGCAGCAATTACCAGAAAATATTCGTTCTCTTTCTCATTCAATGACAGATGACAGAGCTTCGCGCAGACTTGGTTATATGAATGAAAATACTCAGTTAAGTGCTTATGTCCGTTATTTTACCTGGTGGAATCTTGTCCGCCTTTCAAGGCTTTTCTCTAATTTACCGCAGGCTTCCTTTCCGCAAAGTGATTGTATTTGTCTTGATCTTGGAAGCGGTCCTCTTACTGTTGTAACTGCACTTTTTCTGGCTCGTCCTGAACTTAGAGAAAAAAAACTTACCTGGTATTGTCTTGATATTTCTGCTGCCAGTATGTCTTTTGGCGAAGATATTTTTCTTTCTGTTTGTGCAAAGCTGAATATGGCTCCCTGGAAAATTATTCGTGTAAAAGGAAGCTTTGGTGAAGCAATAAAACAAAAGGCAGATTTTATTACCTGTGCAAATATGTTCAATGAGCTTGATCAGGCAAACGATATGCCTCCAGAATTTAAGGTAAAGAAATATTACGACCAGCTTGTACGATATTCTGCAGAGAATGCGCGTTTTCTTTTGATTGAACCTGGAGTTCCAAAAGCTGCCAGAACACTTTCTCTTTTGCGCGAAAGGTTTATAAAAGATGGCTGCAACATAGCGGCCCCATGCCCTCATTCAAAGGAATGCCCTATGAGCGGCTTTAAGGCTTATACAGGAAGTAAAAATAAATGGTGCAATTTTGCTTTTGAAACAACAGGCGCTCCCCAGAACTTACTTAAGCTTTCACAAAGAGCAAAACTTTCAAAGGAAAGAGCAACTCTGTCATTTATTTCTGTGCTTCGACAAGTTCAGCAAACACATGAAGTTGAAGGGCAGCAGCCACAAATCCGCATAACATCCGACGAACTTAAGCTTCCAAATTATATGAGTGGTTTTTATGCCTGCACAGAACACGGGCTTGCTCTTGTTGAACTTCCGAGCAGCAATAATACTCGTCTTCCAAAGCCACCGTTCCGTCCATGCTCAGGCGATTTAATTGAAGTTAAAAAAATAACGCCGGACTCTCTTCCAAAGGACGAAAAATCCGGCTCGATTGTAATAAAAATTTAAAAGAAATCTACGAGTTTTAACGGTTTTTTGCAAAGCAAAAAATGCGAGCCTTCGCGAGCAAGTTAAAACTCGCTAACAAACAAATAAGTCCGCAGGACTTATTTGTTTGTTATTGCTCCAACGAGACCTACAATCCATCCAACAACAATCATGTAAAGACCAAAAGCTGCATATTTAAGGTTGAATTTACCAAGAGCCTTTGTAACACTGTTGTCACTGAACTTGATTATAAAAATCAGACCGCCGACAATACTTACAATTACACAAACAAGTCTTAAAAGGCTTGTAGATTTTCCTACGCTTACAAAGCTGAAAACAATTCCCAAAACTGCGCCACAGAAAATCAAAAGGGCAGCAAGTGAACTCCAGCCAAAATTCTTATTCAGGTGAATGAATTTAAAGCCGTTAGCTGTAACTTTCAACAATTTTCCGCTGAACAATGGGCAGCAGAAACCAATGGCAATCAGAGCCACTCCGATTAAATAAATAAGAGGTAAAGAACTCTTTTTTCCCATAATAATACTCCTTGTATAATATTATTTCGTACTTTTAATTATATCACGACTTCAAAGAAAAAGGTAGAAAAAAAATAAATGTCATTGTATTATAAAACTATGACTAAACAAGAAATCGCTTCATATATTGACCATACTCTTTTGGCACCTGAAGCAGGGGTAAAGCAGATTCAGCAGTTGTGTACAGAAGCTGTAACTTACAAGTTTGCTTCTGTATGTATTAATCCTTGTTATGTTCCTTATGCTGCAACAACCCTGGCTGGAACAGGTGTAAAAGTTTGTACTGTAATAGGTTTTCCGTTTGGAACTTCTTCTTCTGAAGTAAAGGCATTCGAAGCCTGTGATGCAATCAAAAACGGTGCAGAAGAAATTGATATGGTAATAAATGTTGGTGCCGCAATTGACGGACGCATTTCTTTAGTCGGAAGCGATATTGCAATTGTAGTAAAAGCTGTTCGTGAACTTGATTCGCAGCTTGGCAAAAAGACAGTCATCAAAGTAATTATGGAAACCTGTTTCCTTGATGACGAAACATTACGCATGTGCTGCCTTTGTGCAAAAAAAGCTGGTGCCGATTTTGTAAAGACATCAACCGGTTTTGCAAATCCAAAAGGACTCGAAGGTCAGCAGCTTCCTAACGGAGCAAATCCTTTCCATGTAAAAATTATGCGCGAGGCAGTTGGAACAGACATGGGAGTAAAAGCTTCTGGTGGAATACGCAATGCAAAAACAGTAATAGAAATGCTCGAAGCCGGTGCAAACAGAATTGGAACATCAAGCGGTGTACGCATTGTAGAAAACTGGGACGAAAACGAAGTTATACGCTTTCCCAAATAACAGCATTCTCAATAACCTTCATCTTAATCATTTTCTTTTCTCTTAATGCCGAAAGGTGCGAGCGTATTGTTGCGCTTACAAGATTGTACTGTCCAAGGCCCATAGAAATATTATGCTGGCGTGCAACTTCCTGAATAAGCTTTTCTGTAGAAAGCGGACCTTTTTTAAGCGCATTCAGAATTGACTGTCTTGTAGAATAAATTGCAATTGTGCAAAGCTCGGCAGTTTCATTCAAATCATCCTTTATGAATTTTCCGTGAGAAGGAATGCACCAGATAAGATTTTTTATACCGCAGATTTTTGTAAGAGTTTCGGCACACTTGTCAGGCTGAACCATAAATTGAATCCAGTATTTACCAAGTTCGGCGCGGTTAGAAATTGCGTCTCCTGCAAAAAGAATTTTCTGACCATTTGCTGCTGTTATTAAAACTCCGGTGTCTCCAAAGTAATGGCCCGGAAGCTCTATAAAGTTCATTTTGTAAGTACTACCGTCCGGAGCACCAATACGGATTGTCTTAGAAAAATCAATGAGTTTTGTGTGTTCAACAAGGGCAGGCATATAAAGACTGTTATGAAATTCCTTTGGAGAAAAGCCGCCCCACAAAACACAGCTTTGTATAAACGGATTTTCAAGAATGCCTCGTTCTGCAGCCGAAAGATATATTTCACAGCCGGTCATTTTCTGAATAAGCGCATCTGCTCCGGTGTGGTCTGCATGTGCGTGAGTATTTATAATTGCCTTGATTTTGTATTCCGGAAAATTTTTTTGCAGGACTTCAAACATCTGTAAGCCCTGGTCCTCTGTACGTCCTGTATCTATGAGGTAGATTTCTGACTTTTTTGAATCTGTAATGACACCGACATTAGTTACTCCGGGAATAACGAATACTCCCGGAATAAGTTCTGTCATATTTTTTGATTCCGGCATGTGCCCTAGATTTTTGCCTTCTGAATATCTTTTACAATGTAAACATATTCATGCTCGTTGATTTCGAAGTTAACTTCTTCGCCAACCTTCTTGTCCATAATTGCGTTTCCGAATGGAGACATGTAAGAAATAATGTTGTTGTCCGGATCCGATTCCCATGGTCCAAGAATTGTGTATGTTTCATCGGCATTTGATTCTTTGTTTGTGAGTGTAACGACTGTAGCAAAAGAAACAACTGCTGTTGTACTTGTAGTTGGATCGAATACAGTTGCGCGGTTGAGCTCTTCCTGAAGCTTTGAAAGAGAAAGGTTGAGCATGTGCTGCTTTTCCTTTGCAGATTTGTATTCTGCGTTTTCCTTCAAGTCTCCCTTTTCGCGGGCTTCTGCAATATCCTTTGCATTCTGAGGAATTTCTATGTTCATTATGCGGTCTGCTTCTGCCTTCTTTTCTTCGAGCATCTTTGCAGTAACAAGCATACCCTTTGGCTGTGCAGTCTTTTCTTCAGATACACGGAACTTGAAGTCTGGATATTTTTCAAGAATCTTACTTCGTGTCTGAGCCTTGTAGTTAGGATCAATGTCTGCAATATCGTCAATGAGTGTGTAAAGCTTTTTAACTGTATCTTCATCTTTTTCTGAAAGATATTTGAACAGAGAAGAATCGTCGAACAAAAGGGCCGAAGCATTTTTGTTGATTTTCTTGTTTTCTGTTGTATTTACGTGGTTGTTTATTTCACGGAATGTAAGCTCAATGATGTTGATAAGTGTAATAAGCTGCTTTTCGTAAGAAACACCGGCATTCTTGTACCAGTCTTTTTCCTGACAGTTTTTGAAAAGATAAATAACAGTTTCGCGGAAATCTTTTGACTGTTCAAATGCTGTACGAACAAGCTTCTGAACATCTGATTCAAAGCCGCCCTTAATAAGTTCATTAAGAAGTTTTTCATCAAGAACTGTAGGGAAGAGCTTAACAAACTGAACGTTCCAGTCTGGGAGCATCTTTATGCATTCAAGGAATTCATCCTTAAGGTTTACGCTCTTTGAATCTTTAAGAAGTTCATAAGCTTCTCTTGGAGTAGGGTCAATGAGTCTGTTGTAAATATCTGCAAATGTTTCTTTTACAGGGAACAGGAACTGACGGTCAATTCCACTTATTTTTCTTACGATAAGGTAAGATGCAAGTACCTGTTCATCAACCTTTTTAATATTCTTAAGGTAACCTGTGAAGTATGAATACATTTCAGAGAACAAGTCGCTTGAATTATCTGTAATGTCGCTGTTGAAGAACTTCATCAAGATTTCAATACGTGCAAAGAACTGTTTCTGTGCCTTGAATTCGTTAGAAAGTTTTTCTTCAGGACTGATTTCGTGTTCGCGTACAATAAACTGATTGATGTCATTTGAATTAACGCCGAATTCTGCATCTGAATCAAGAATCTTTTTAGCTGCTGTGTTCCAAGATGTCCATTCACCAGTTGTAAGGATTGCAGGAACAAGCTCTGCCTTAATGCGTTTGAAGTCGCAGCTATTGTTAAAGCTCTGGATGATTGTCTTGAGTGCCCATTTTTTTTCATCCTTAACCTTCTTTGCAAGTTCATCCTTCTTCATTGTTGCTTTAAGAACCCAGATGTGATCCTTTGAAAGAGGCTTGAGTGCAGAAACTGCCATTTTAAGAGACATTTCGCGGATTCCGCCTGTTTTACCAAAGTTGATTGTAAGCATATCCTTTTCGAGTTTGCGGATAATACCAACACCCCAGTTGCGGTGGAATACAAAGCTTCCCTTATCAAAAGCAATGTGTTTTTCAAAGTCATTGATAGCTTCGAAAACGTTACGGTAGCTCTGTGTAAGGTTAGATGATTTAATGTAGTCTTCAAGATGACTGTGAGAAGCGTATTTACCTCTGTAGCAGTCTGTAATTTCTTTACGTGCCCAGGTGTCTTTTGGTTCAACTTCAAGGTTCTGCTTAAGAATCTGGATTGCTGTATCCCAGTATGATGCGTTAGAAGAAGCATTTTCCTTGTACCAGTTGTAAAGCTCCTGCATAAGAGTTGTTGTTTTTAATTCGCCAAAGGCCTTTGCAATTTTTCTGCGCAAAAGCTGGAAGAATTCAATTTCCTGTGGGATTTTTGAAACGAGGATAGACCATACTTCCTTGCAGGAATTGTAGTTATTGATGTTTATATAGCGCAAAATGGCTTTTTTGTAGTATTCAAGAGAAAGTTTTTCATCTGAATCGGCAAAATGTTCAGCAAGAAGCTTTGCAATGTCTGCTTCCTGGAAGTCAATCTTTACAATCTGAGTGTAAAGGTCCCAGGCTTTGTCGTTGCCTTCTGCCATGTAAGTGTCGGCAAGTGTACGGAGTGCAAACTTGTTGTTTGGATCATCGTCAAGAATGCTTTCACAAAGGCTTGTAACAATTGCTTCCTTGTGGTTTTTCTGGAAAATATCTACAAGAGTTTCCAGGGAGTTATTGTCGATTATTCCTTTCTGCAGAGAGAAAATGCCCGAAAGATAAAGAGCAATGATACTGTCCTTTGAATGAGAAAGGTGTTCCTCACAAAGATTAAGAATATCATCTACACAGTTTTCGTTTCGTGCTTTTTCAACGATATCTGTAAGTTCTTTGAGGTTGCTCTGTGTGTAATTGCTGATAGTTGCTCTTGTCCAAGTCTCTTCCTTGAGCATATCCTGTACGCTCTGAACTAAATTTTCTGCCATCTTATAACTCCTGAATCAGGCCGGGGGCCTTTAATTTACTTAATATACGCCTCGTAAATAGACGAATCCAAAATTTTTATCTTTAACAATACTTCATTGACCTGCGCGGCATTTTCGTGTGTAAGCACATAGTGGTCAATCAGCCAGAAATAATCATTCAGCAGGCCTGGTACAAGCATATCTGTGTTGCAGGACGGGTCCTTGAACTCGTTTTCCTTTGCATAGATTTCCTGTTTAAGTCTTCCTACTTCCTGTGAATTAAGCTCTCTCTTTATATTAAAAATGCCGCACAAAACTCCGTAAACAGGAATCCACTGTTTGAACGAACGACCGGTGTGGCCTTTTTGTACCGTTTTATCAATAAGACACTTGATAAGCTCTGAATCAAGAAAATCAATGTCTATCTGGTCTGCATCAAGGAAAAATGCTTCCCTGAAAAACAGTTTGCCGTATCTGTCTTCACCACAAAGTGAATAGCAGTCGGCCAGTTCTGCAAGAATAGATGCATTTTTAGGGCAAAGGTTATTTGCTTCTGCCAGGCATGTTCTTGCATTTTCAAAATCACCAAGCTTTTTGTAGCAGATTCCCGCATTTTTGTAGACTTCTGCACGGTGAAGCTGGTCTTTTTCATCCATCTGCCCGATGTAAAACTCTAGTGCCGAAGAAAAATATCCTTTTTGAACAGAAAATCTTGCCGGTTCGTAAACGAACTTTTCTCTTGAAAGGAATTCTGTAAGCGATTTCCATTCTGCAAGAAGTCTCTGGCCTTTTTCATAAGGATTTGAGATCATTTTGAGCCTTTCAATGCTTTCGCTCCAGAAGGCACGGCAGCGGTCTGTGTAGCCCATCTCTTCGCAACCAAGCTCATGCTCGTACAATTTGCTCAAACGCAACTGTGCATTTGCAAGATCTGCTTTTTCAAGGTAGAGAAGTACTTCTTTTAAACCTTTCTCTGTCTCAATTTCCATAGCACTTTATTTAAATATATAGGAGTTTGTGATTTTAATCAATAAAGATTATGCGAATTTAGAAAAAATGGAACAAAATATATACACCTAAAAAAACAATATGTCAAGCATTATTTTTTTGGATTTTTTTCTTATTGTAAAATACACAAAATACTACTATAATATTCACAATGAAAACACCAATTTTAGCGCCATCATTATTGTCTGCAGATTTTGCAAATCTTGAAAAGGCAATAAAACAAATAGAAGAAAACAAGGGAGGGGCAGTTCATATAGACGTTATGGACGGTCAGTTTGTTCCCGAAATCACTTACGGAGAGCCTGTTGTACGTTCAATCCGCAAATTAACTAAGCTTCCGTTCGATGTTCACCTTATGACAGAGCATCCTGAACGCCAGATTGAGCTTTTTGCAGCTGCCGGTGCCGACTGGATTACCTTTCACCTTGAAGCAACACCACATTCTCACCGGTTAATTCAGCTTATTCATGAACAGGGAAAAAAGGCAGGTGTTGCAATTTGTCCTGCTACTCCAATAGACGCATTGTCGGAAATTCTTGATTGTGCCGATATTATATTAGTGATGACTGTTAATCCCGGCTGGGGCGGACAGAAAATCATTCCTTCCTGTGTTGCAAAAATTGCAGAACTAAAGAAAGTTCGGGAAGAAAAGAAATACAATTATCTTATTTCATGCGACGGCGGAATAAACAGCGATACAGTTGCTGATGTTCTGAACGCTGGAGTAGATATTGTAGTTTCTGGTTCAAGTTTTTTTACAGGTAAGCTTGACTGGAAGTATTAATCAGATTTGAACTAAGAAAGCGAGGTATGGTTTTGAAAAAAATACTTGGTCTTATATTTGCAGTTTGCCTTTTTTGCGGGGCCGGAACGTCTCTTTTTGCAAGCGATGCTTCTTCTGCCGCTTATTTAGAGGCATGCAAGGCTTTTTCACGCGGCGAATGGGAATCGGCAGAGCTCCTTTTGCGCAAGGCAGTTGCTTACCCTCAGAATAACAATGCCGACACAAACTACATGCTCATTACTGCAGAAATTTATGCAGAAGATAATAACCGTGCCTTAAAGGATATAGAGGCATTCCTTCATAACTATCCGGGATCAATTTACACACCACGTATTCAGTATATGCGCGGTAAGCTTTTGTATTCACTCGGCGACTATGAAAAAGCAATTATTGTTTTAAGCGATTTCTGTCACCAGAATGAATCAAGCGAGCTTTATCCTTCTGCACTTTTTTATATTGCAGAGTCTCTTTACGCAGGCTACAAATATGACGAAGCAGAAACTCTTTACGAAAGAATCCTTACACAGTATCCGGATAGCGATAAGGTTTCTGCATCTCAGTTCAGAATGGAAAGCATAGCCCAGCGTTCACGCGAAGAAAAATTGCTTTATCTTTTGAAACAGACCGGCGAAGAATATCTTGCAGCAAAGGAAGATTACGAAAAGCAGCTCAGACTTTATAATTCCGAAGCAATTAATACAACAAGAGAGCGCCTTGTGGATGCTCAGCAGAAAAATAAGGAACTTGAAGAACAGATCCGCGACCTTGAAACTCAGATTGCTGAGCTTAAGGCAGAACAGGAAGCACGTTCAGACCAGGAGCAGGCAATTATTGTTGCAGCCGAAAAAGAAAACGTGTTTACAGAAACAAGTCCTACAGACGAAGATTTGAAGCTTCTTAAGCAGAAAGCACGCCTTGTTCAGTGGCTTTTGGATGGAGAAAAACAGAATGATGCGAAATAAATTATTTACAGGCCTTGCTGCCGTTGCAATTTTGAGTTTATTCTTTGGCTGTGCGTCTACAGATGATGGTGTAAAGGAAGTTGTTTTTGATTCAGGAGATTCAAAGACTTCTAAAAATGTAGATGCCCAGGATGAGCAGGAAATCAACGAGTCAGATGCACTTCTTGTTACAACAAGCGAAGAATCTTCTTACAAGATTGAAAGCGATGTTCCGCTCAATGCAAAAGAAAGCAAAAAGAATTATACAGGATGGGTTTCTACTTCTATTCGTCCTATTACAAATGTAATTGGAAACATTAAGTTTAATGTTCGTCCTAAGAAAGGAACTTTTTCTATAGCAGCTGTTGGTGCAGACGATAAAGCTATTCCAGTTCTTTCTACAGCAAACGAATATACAACAACCTCTTTGTATTTAAAGGCTGGAAAAAGCATTTATAAATTGTGTGACGATTCAAATGTTGCTTCTGCTGCAAAGAAAACAGCAAAAGGTGTTGCAATCCGTTATACAATCGAAAAAACTGCAGTTGTTGAACTTGAATTTGAATGCATTTCGTCGGTTGAAGGCGAAAAAGAAGATACAATAAAGGTTACTGCAACAGTTCAGAATCTTGGAAAGAAAAAGAATGATTTTACATTTAAGCTTATTCTTGATACAGTTCTTGGCGAAACAGACAGACATCATTTTTACACAAGTGAAGATTTACCTGTAAAAAGTGAAGTTCTCTACAGAACAATGGACGAAAGCAAATGGATTGTTTCAAAGAATGCAAAGGCAACAATGCAGATAATTCTTGACGGTTCTGATATTACTCCAATTGAATCTGTAGCTCTTGCTAACTTTACAACTCTTGATACAAAGAAATGGGAAGCAGATATGACAACTTTCCGTTCTTTTGATACAGTTCTTTCATATAATAACTCGGCAGTTGGAATTTACTGGCCAAAATCTTCACTTGAACCTGAACAGGAACAGACTCAGATTTTCTATATTTCAATTGCCAGCGGTGAAGAGGTGCCGGGTGGTGCTGCATTTATTACAGGTCAGCCATTGCAGGATACAGCAAAACCGGAAAAGGAATCTCCTGTTGTAAAAGATAAAGAACCTGCTGCAGAAGTAATCAAGTCTGAACCTCAGAAGGAAGAGACAAAACCTGCACCACAGAAAGAAGAAGTTAAGCCTGTAGTTGAGGAACCAAAACCAGTTAAGGAAGAACCAAAGCCACAGAATATTCCTTCAATTTCTGATGATAAACTTTCGGCTGATTATATTCAGGCACTTCTGGACAAAATTGAAAATCTTGAAGAAGGCGATCCTGAAGTAAACAAGGAAGAAATTAACGCATTGAATGCAGAACTTGATGCTATAATTACAATATTGAATGCCAGGTAAAAAAGGCAGAAGGGTGGGATTATAAATGACACAGGATGTATTGACAGTAGCATGGAAGCTCATGCGAAGAAGAAAGTTCGCAACAGCCATAAAACTTCTTGAAGCAAGGGAAGAAATTTATGAGGGTAACTTTGAATACTACATCCTGCTTGGAACTGCCTGTCTTTATGTAGGAGACATCGGATCTGCAGTTACCTATTTTGGTGAAGCCCGAAAAATTAAAATTTCAGATGTAAGACTTCTTTTGGGTCAGGCTGCTATTTTTTTACGTCGTGGAGATACAGACCGTGCATTGCAGTATTACATGGAAATAAAGGATATTGATCCTGCAAATAAAATATCTGCAAATGCGGTTGAGTTTATACGTACCCGCGGAGACTATGATACAATCTGCCGCTGGGTAGATACTGGTCGCATTGAACAGTTTTATCCGCCGCTTGGTGTGAATCCAGAAAAGGTTGCCTCTATTGCTGTCCCTGCATTTTTCTTTGTTGCAGGTGTTGTGCTTGTGCTTGTCCTGTTCCCTCATAAAAACTACTACAAGGGTGAGCGCCGTGATCTTACCGAACTGAGTCTTACTGCTGATGAAAAGAATAATCTTCAGGAAAAAGATTTGTCTGCACAGGCCTTTGGAATCATATTAAACGACAAGCAGATTTCAAAAGCTTATCTTGATGCAATGGATTATTTCCAGTCTCATCGTGATAATGCAGCACAGGTTGAAATTAACAGAATTTTGAATTCGAATGCTTCTGTTTCTGTAAAGCAGAAGGCCCGGATTCTTATGAGTTATCTTGAAGAACCAACCTTTGACACACTTACAGATAATCCTTCTTATACGGCTGTGGAGGCAGAGCCTGCGCTTTATCTTGATGCATGGGTCAGCTGGGGTGGTAAGATTACAAATGCATATCTGAATGAAAACGGAACATATTCATGCCAGCTGCTTGTTGGCTATGAATCGGGTGAGGTTGTAGAAGGAATTGTAAATGTACGTTTTGCAGCAGCGCCTAACATCATGCCGGATCAGCCGGTAAAAATTCTTGGTAAGATTTGCAGCGAAGACAAGAAAATCTATCTTGAAGGAAAAGCAATCTACCAGAGTATAAAAGACGGGTTAAAATAGCATAAAATTAAAAAAATTTGATTTTTTTTAAAGAATTTTTCAAAATTTTTGTAAGAAGTCGATTTTTTTAGCCATATATATATGTGGGAGGAAGGTGGCTGAATGTCAAATATTAATTCAACTCCGATGGACACATCGGAAAAGATGAAGGCACTCGAGGCTGCCAGACTGCAGATAGAAAAGCAGTTTGGGCAGGGTGCTTTGATGAAGCTCGGTGACAAGGCAGATGCAACAGGAATTGATGTAATTCCTTCGGGCTCAATTCTGCTGGACGAAGCTCTTGGGATCGGCGGATATCCGCGCGGTCGTGTAATCGAAATGTACGGACCAGAAAGCTCTGGTAAAACAACTCTTGCCCTGCATGCAATTGCAGAAGCTCAGAAGCTTGGCGGTGTTGCTGCGTTTGTAGATGCAGAACATGCGCTTGACCCTGTTTATGCAAAGAATCTTGGCGTAAACATTGATGAGCTTTGGGTAAGCCAGCCGGACACAGGAGAACAGGCTCTTGAAATTACAGAAAACCTTGTTCGCAGTGGTGCGGTTGATATTGTAGTTGTAGACTCTGTTGCAGCCCTTACACCGGAAAAAGAAATTGAAGGTGAAATGGGTGATGCCGTAATGGGTATGCAGGCCCGCCTTATGAGCCAGGCTTTGCGTAAGCTTACTGCAGTAATCGGAAAGTCAAACTGTATTGTAGTTTTCATTAACCAGATTCGTATGAAGATTGGTGTAATGTTTGGTAACCCTGAAACTACAACCGGTGGACAGGCCCTTAAGTTCTATTCATCTGTTCGTCTTGAAATCCGCCGCATTGAAACAATTGACGGCAAGGGTGATGAAGATGCTCTTGGAAACAGAGTTCGCGTAAAGGTTGTAAAGAACAAGGTTGCGCCTCCGTTCCGCAAGTGCGAAATTGATATTTACTTTGGAAAAGGTATTTCCAAGTCTGCAAGCTTGCTTGATTCTGCAGTTAAACACGGAATCATCGACAAGAGGGGAGCATGGTACACAATGGGCGAAGAAAAAATCGGCCAGGGTAAGGAAAATGCAGTTGCCTACATCGAAGGTAATCCGCAGCTTGCCCAGGATATCGAAAACAAGATTCGTGCCGAAGTTTTCCCAGGTCAGGTTTTCAAAGATAAGGAAGGAAATCCTATAGAACCTGCTGCGCCAAAACCTGCAGTTGCACCAGCTGAAGAGTAATGGATTGCTTCGTCGCGGTGCTCCTCGCAATGACGGTCATTGCGAGCGAAGCGCGGCAATCCACGAATTACAAGGAACAAAATGCGAAGAGTTCTTTTAGGATTAGGTTCAAATAAGAGTTTTCAGGGTAAGGCACCGCTCGAGCTTTTGCAGTGTGCCTGCCGTGAGCTTGCAAAAATCCTGGACTCTCCGCGTTTTTCTTCGGTCTACAAAACCCGTGCAATGTATGTAAAAGATCAGGATGATTTTTACAACATGACTGCCTGCGGTTTTGTAGACAACAATCTTACAGCACATGACCTGCTGAAAAAAATCAATCAGATAGAAGCCGAATATGGCCGCGACCGTGAACAGGAAATCCGCTTTGGTCCGCGTCCGCTTGATATTGATATAGAACTTTTCGGTGACGAAACAATAAACACACCTGATTTACAAATCCCTCATCCGCGCATTGGAGAAAGAGCATTTGTTCTTGTTCCAGCATTGGAGATTTTAACCAATTCTGCCGATACTCAAATAAGGGAAAAATTTACCGCTTATCTTAAAAACCTTAATTTAGAAAACGGAAGCGGCATAATAGAACAGGTGGCAGTTATGAGTGATACATTTGAATTAACAGAAAAACCGGCAGAAAAAGTTGCAGTAAAAGAAAAGCACGCCTATAAGGCAGGTGAGTTTGAAGGCCCGCTTGATTTACTTTGGACACTTATCCGCGAAAGCAAAGTAAATATTTACGATATCCCAATTGCACAGATTACAGAACAGTATCTTGAATATCTTGATTATGCAGTTCAGACCGACCTTGGCGATTTGTCCGAGTTCTACAGCTGGGCCGCAAAGCTTATCTATATTAAAAGCCGCATGCTCCTTCCTGTTGAATTCAATATGGATGACGAAGACGACGAAGATCCACGCCAGGAGCTTGTAGATAAACTTATCGAATACCAGAAGTTCAAGAAGCTTTCTTCTATGCTCGAAGAACAGGAAGATCAGTCTGAATGGAACTTTGAGCGCAAAAAGATTGAACGCGTATTGCCGTTTGAAGAAAGCGACGACATGTGGGAAGAAATTGACACCTGGGAATTGCTCCAGCAGATGCAGTCAATTTTCAAGTCCATGATGGGCCAGTATTCAAACGAAAAAATCCTGAACATGTACGAGGAGATATCTGTAAACGAAAAGATTACCCTCATGAACGAACTTCTTGAAGATAAAAAAGAATGTATGTTCACAGACCTGCTTACACGCAAAGGTAACGAAATGGACGTAATCTGCGCTTTCATGGCAATTCTTGAAGCAGTAAAATTTAAGATGATTACAATATTCCAGAACAAAATGTTCGGTGACATAAAGATATGTGCCCGCGAAGACAACGAAGGCTACGTTCCGGACGAAGATGAATTAACAAGTAATTAATTCTTATTTATAGAGTTTTATAAAACCCGCTCCCGCGAAGAACCGTATTTTGCTCCGCAGGGCGAAAATGAAGCTCCGCAAAACACGAACCTTCGCTCCGCGTGTTTTATAAAACTCCAGGCAAACAATTATTAAAATCCTTATTCATTCATGTTCTCATTGTAAAAAATTATGCGTAGTCAAATCGTGGCTGCGAATTACTTCATTTTCGTCCTGTAATTCGCGGACACGATTTGACGGGAGCATAATTTTTTACTATTATGTAGACATCTAAGGAATGATTATGGAATTCAATAAAGAAACTGCACTGTGTGAGACAATACTTTTTTTGGAAAGCGAACCTATCACTGCTAAGGTGCTTGCGAACAAGGCCCAGCTGGCAGATGATGTTGTGGAAAAATGTCTTGAAAATTTAAAGGAAAAATATACTGCAGAAAATTCCGGCATTGAGCTTGTAATGATTACAGGCGGCTGGTGTCTTGTGCCTAAAAAGGAATACTGGGCTGTGCTTAAGGAACAGTATGGTTCTAAGCGCGAAGGCCGTCTTTCACGTTCAGCTTTGGAAACTCTTTCTATTATTGCATATTCACAGCCAATCACCCGTGCAGAAATTGAATCAATCCGCGGGGTAGGCGTAGACAATATGATCCGCCTTTTGCTTGAACGAAACTTAATCAAGGAAGTTGGAAAAAAAGAAGCACCTGGCCGACCAACACTTTTTGGAACTACAAAGGAATTCCTGCGTCTGTTCCAGCTCAATTCAATTGCAGAGCTCCCAAAGCTCGACGAAGACGATCAGGAGAGATTCGAACTTGCCCGATAGTCCAAACTCAACAGACGAAAAAATCCGACTTCAGGTTTTTCTTGCCCATAGTGGAGTTGCAAGTCGCCGCGCCTGTGAACAAATCATCCAGGACGGCCGCGTAACTGTAAACGGCACTGTCGTAACAGAACTTGGAACAAAAGTAAGTTCCGCAGATACAATCACCGTAGATGGTAAAAAAATCAAACCAGAAGCCCGCAAATGCTATGTACTCTTAAATAAACCGGCAGGTTTTGTCTGTTCAGCCAGTGACGAAAAAGGCCGCCAGGTAGCCGCAGACCTTTTAAAAGATTCCTACAAAGAACGCCTCTACAATGTAGGCCGCCTTGATATGTACAGCAAAGGCATGATTTTATTCACAAACGACGGCGACTTTGCTGCAAAACTCAGTCACCCTTCAAGCCAGATAGAAAAAGAATATATAGTCGAAACAAGCCAGGATGTGCCCGAAGATTTCCCATCCCGCTTTGAAAAAGGCATCCGCATAGAAAATACCTTCTACAAATGCGTCCGCTGCCGCATCTTAAAACCACGCAAGGTAAGCATTACTCTTATTGAAGGCAAAAATCGCGAAATCCGTACTGTGCTTGAAAGTCAGGGAATAGGCACCCGCTCGCTTGTAAGAGTACGTATTGGCAATGTAAACCTTGATGACCTGCGCCCTGGTGAACACAGAGATTTGACTCCGGCAGAAGTGAAAGGGCTGCTGGAGCTGGCAGCAAGTCGTTAGCAGTAATCTGTTTTTATTCATTCTAAATATCTCACGTGTTTTTTATGTTCAATTACAAATATCTGTGATATAATTATATGTATATATCAGCGGAGGTGAAATAATGTCTTATGATGCTATAGCAGATGCCATTCCTGCAATGACATATGAAGAGCAGTTGAATCTTCTTACAACTTTGGTTGAAGCAATAAAAGCTCATATTCCTAATAAACAGACAACAGTATCTCAGAAAAAAACTGATTATACTGATTCTTATCCTCCTGGATATTTTGATTTGTTTGGAAGTGATCCATCTTACCCTGAAGAGCCAGAAGAACTTTCTTGGGAACTGGAATCTAAGAAGGAGTTTTTCTGATGTATTATCTTGATTCGAATGTTGTAATTGATGTAATCAGAGGAAAATTTCCAAAACTGATAGAACATTTTAAGAGTCATAATATTGAGGAAATCAGGATTCCTTCTATAGTAATTGCAGAACTTGAATTTGGTGCTCAGCATAGTGATGATTATGAGAAGAGAAGAAATCAATATATTCAGATTATAAAGCCTTATGAAATTATCCCATTTACTCAAAAAGAAGCTGTTGCCTATGGAAAAATCCGAGAGCAGCTTGCAAAAGACGGAAATGTTATTGGACCTAATGATTTACTTATAGCCGCAACAGCTTTGGCGAATGGAGCAACAATTGTAACTCATAACATAGATGAATTTTCAAGAATAAAAGGCCTGAATATTGAGGACTGGCGGGAAGCATAAAAAATGCAGTTGACAAAGTTTTACAAAATCTGCGGTCCCTGAGCATGTCGAAGGGGTATAAGCTATTTAAGCTTTTCAATAATTGTTAAAACAGCTTTTTTAGATTCATCTTCAAGTTGGTTGATTTTCTTAACTAATGGCAAATACTTTGAAAATAATTTTTTGTCCTGTTTCTGGGTTTCTGATTCTGTGATAGTTGTTGTTTTGTTGAAATCTTTTTCGCCCAGAAGTTTTTCCAAAGGAACATTCAAAACTTTTGAAATACGTAATGCCAAATCTGCAGCAGGCATTCCATCTCGTTTAATTCCATTCGAAATTGTATGAACAGAAAAACCTGCTTTTTCCGCAAGTTCTTTTCTAGTTATACCAAGATAATCACATTCATCTTCAACATTCTGCCAAAAGCCCATACTTATTTTTATCACAATTGTAATATTGTGATTTATAAAATATTTAAGTTGTAATATTTTTTATTGTGTTTTATAATTTATTACAGTTGTAATAAATGTTCTTGTGTTACTATTCTTGTTGACACAAAAAGATCATTGACTGCAATTTCAAAGAAAATAAAAAAATCAAAGGAGGATTTTTATGGAAGAGGAGACAAAGTTCTGCAAGTTTTGTGGAGCAAAAATTCCTGTGTCGGCAGTATTGTGTACTGCATGTGGTCGTCAAGTTGAAGAATTAAAAACAGCTGAATCTTCACAGCCAAATATTGTTATTAATAATTCAAATAACAATACTAATACTAATGTGAATTCTGGAATGGCTGGCGGAAGAATGAAAAATAAATGGATTGCCCTTTTACTATGTTTCTTCCTTGGTGGACTTGGTGCTCACCGATTTTATGAAGGAAAAGTTGGTACTGGAATCATCTGGCTTCTTACTGGAGGTCTTTTTGTTGTTGGATGGATTATTGATTTCTTTATCTTGTTGTTCAAACCTAATCCATATTACGTATAGAACGAGGAGGGGAAAACGATGTTACTTCCTTATGTTTTATGGTTTCTAGGTGTTGTTTGTGGAATTATAACTGTTGTTGAAATAGGAATTATAATTTATAGACTTTATAATAAAAATAAAAATGTAAGAAAAAACATTATAATAGCTGTGATAACTATAATTCTATGTATTGGGTTTTCAAGTTCAGTTGTAATTTCTTTATTTGATAAAATAATAAAATCAGATAATACGAGTTTTTCCGAAATCGGTAAAGAAATTGGTAAGTCATCTGCTGAAATTACAGCAAATGCATATCAAGAGTTTATTGAAACTTGGGATGAAACAATAAAAGAGAATAAGTAATAAGAAACGATTAACCCAGTAATCGAATATTTAATTCTATAGCCCGTTCCAGAACGGGCTTTTTTTATGGAAAAATTCCAATAATCATGTTATATTTAAACTAGATTTTCAAAGGTATATAAATGTCAGATGTATTTTTTGATTCATTGTTGGAAGAGTTAGATAATTTTTCTTTAAATCAATGTATCACGCTCCTATCTCGTTTGACTCAGGTTTTAGAAGAAAAGAAGAATAAGGTTGATTATCCAAGAAAAAATATGTATGGGGTGTGGAAAAACGACTCATTTTATATGTCTCCAGATTTTGATGAATCTCTTGAAGATTTTTCAGAGTATATGTAATAAAATATAAAGAGCCAGGCGTTACGGGGCGGCGATTGAGCCCCGTTAGAAGGGGTAGCGCAAGACTACGAAGTAGGCTGGAGCGAGGGGAAGGCTTTCCCCTTCGACAGGCTCAGGGACCACGGAGCAAAACAGGAGGAATACATGATTATCGCAATTGACGGACCAGCGGGGACTGGAAAAAGTACTATTGCCAAAATGCTGGCAGACAGACAGAACATCACATTTTTGAACAGCGGGGGCTTTTACCGTACCCTTACTATGGCTGTTCTGGATGCAGGCATTGACTACAAGGACGAAGCTGCAACTCTGGATTTTTGCCGCAAACAGAAGATTGAATATACAAAAGAAGGTCATTTTATCTTAAACGGTACAGATGTAACTGCACATCTTCACGATGACCGCGTAACAAACAACGCTTCTCAGGTTAGTGCAATCGTAGAAATCCGTCACCTTGTAAATGACCTTATGCGCGAAATTACAAAATCACTTAGTATTGTGTGCGAAGGCCGCGATATGACTACTGTTGTATTCCCTAATGCAGAAGTTAAAGTTTATCTTGATGCCTCTGCCCAGGTTCGTGCACAGCGCCGTTTTGACCAGGGTGTAAGTGATATGACCCTTGAACAGATTAAAGAATCCATTGAAAAGCGCGACGAAATGGATAAAAACAAGAAAGAGGGTTCACTTAAGATAGCTCCTGATGCACTGTATATAGATACTTCTAACTTGACGATAGAAGAAGTTTGTGCGATAATAGAAAGACAAATTTCATAAACAAAAGGTTTTAACATGGAAGAAATGGAAGTGGAAAAGGAAGAAGCTCAGAACTCCAAGGGCGACTTTCAGACACAATTA
>JAFZLJ010000030.1 GCA_017551545.1 Treponema sp.
ATACGACACACTTTACCGACATGATAAATGCAACGCTTACCATGCCTGAAGTAACAGGTCCTGTCGATTTCAACATAAACAGCATAAAGGGACTTGAGGCGGCAAAACCGGACGGACACCTTATAAAGTTCAATCCGCCGGCTGCATCAAACAGCGGAGATGCAGCATTCAGCTTTATACTTGACATACCGGCAGGAAGAAGCGGAATGCAGCCACAGATAGCAGTCAGTTACTCAAGTGCCGGCGGCAACGGGATAATGGGAAAAGGGTTTGATGTTAACTTTGGAAGCACGATAAGCATTGACACGAGAAAACATCTGCCTAAGTATGACAGAAAACAGCTGGACGGAGACGGAAAAGAACTCAGAGAACATGACATATACATTAAGGATGGTATTATACTTGAATGTAAGGTAGATGACGGGCAAACAGGATACCAGCTTTTTACACCAAAAAAAGAAGCTGCTTTTGAAAGAATAGAACGTTTTTATGATGACTCGCAAAAAAGTGACTACTGGAAAGTAACAGACAGAACAGGATGCATTACATATTACGGTGAGTATGTATTTACTGTAAATAAAAACAAAATATTAAATAATAATGAAGACAAACAGCCTTATACAGGAAAAAAATACAACAAAAAATTTACATGGTATCCGACGGAAACAGTAGATACATATGGAAATACAATAGTGTATCACTATGTGCGTGAAGACGGATACGTATACCTGTCAGACATAAGATACACGGGAAACGGAGATAAAGAAGGAAAGTACAGCGTAGAGTTTGTTTATGACAAAAAGTACAATGAACAGAAAAAAGATTTTACTGAAGATTATAAAAGAAAAGATGTAAGAGTTGATGCAAGAAGCGGAGAAATAATTGAATGTAAAAAAATCCTTACACAGATTAAGAGCGGATACAATAAAAAAGAAAACAGGACATACGATTTTATTTACGGGGTAAGGGAAAGCGGAGAAAATTATGTAAAACAGTTTCGCGTATGGAATAAAGATAAAAGCGACAATTATTCATATTACTTTGAATATAATGAATATGAAAAAGATGAAAACGGAAATCTTTTGATCTTTAAAAAAGCCGATGCACTTCCAAACGGAAAGCTTGTAAACAAAAGTTCAGGTAATAGCAGCGGATTTAGTGCAAACGGAAGTGCCGGAGTAGGATTTGGAACGAAAGCCATAGATGGAAGAATTACGGGCGGAATTTCTGGAGGAAGCTCTACAGGAACTAATTATACAAACTCTACTTTAATGGATATAAACGGCGACGGAATATTAGACAGTGTAAATCTTAAGGGGACAGCATTATTTATATATCCGGGACAGAAAGACTGCAAAGGATTTTCTACAAGCGAATCCGTAGTAGAAATTGGAACTCTGCTGGACAAAGAAAGGTCGGAAAGCAGCAGTTTTACAGATAATGTATATGGAGGAGCTGGAGCATCTTTTGGAGCTGCATTAGGATATACAAAGGCACAGACGACTCAGGAAGGAAGTACAGAATGTGAAACAGGATTCTGTGATATAGACGGTGACGGAAGAGTTGATATTATTATTGGAAACGGACAGTTCCTTAAGAATATAAGTGAAAACGGAGAAATTGCATTTGAAAGTGAACCGTATGAAATAAAGAACCCTGGAGCAGGAGTCAAATACGAACTTGAAAAAGATAAGCAGAAAGAATACAGCAGGGCATATGCGCTTCAGCGACCGGTCAGAGCATGGAGGGCAAAATACGAAGGAAAGATTAAGGCAGAAGATAATTTTTCTGGTTCTTATGTTAAGGGAGAAATCTATAAAGGGAAAAATAAAATTCTGACAAGAGAAGGAAATCAGGCCGGAGAAATACAGAAAGTAGAAGAGGTAAAAAGAGGAGAATACTTATATTTTGTAACTAATCCGGAAGATACAAATAACTCAAAAGATTGTACATGGAATGTAAAGATAAAATATGAAAAAATAAAGCCATTTTCAGCAGCCAGGGAAGTTCCTTTACGCCTTTGTCCTCCGGAAAAAATAGCGGCAGAACAGAATGGCGGTGAGTGGGAAATAAGGGACGAAAATTTAAAGGATCTTAAGCCTATTTATACGAAGAACGTAAGCTTGTATTCTTCAGGGGTTTTTGAAGCAGACTTAAAGAAAAACTGGACTGGCAGTCTTACGGATGACATTATAAACATACTTCTTGGAGCAAATTATTTTGTTCCAACAGTATTAAGACCGGGAGATTTTAAATCTACAATAATAGCTGTTCAAAATGAAATAAAAAGGGCACAGCAGGAAGGATATACAATAAATCTGGATGACAAACTTCTTTTTTCTGCATACCTTTATGACGTATCAAATGATGTATACCGTCTGATTGATATGGATGATGACTTGCTGAGGGAAATACATGCGTACATATCATTGGGTAACAACAGTATGGAACGGCTGGCAGATGTTTGTGCAGTATTTGGTCAGAAGCCAGGAATTATATCTTATGGAAATAAAATACATTCAGTATTCGAGAAAAGAGTTGAGACTTCTACAAATATAAATAACCGCTTAAACAAGACAAACGGTGCTCTTGGTGTAGAAAAATTTGAAAAAGAAGATGAAGAAGGAAATAAAACGACCTGGGAAGAAAACGTCATTTATCTAAATGATAGATTTGGTTCTGCAATATTCAAGAAGATAAGGAATTATGGCGGAAACATAGGCATAGAGCTTGGAGACGATGATTATGTCGTAAAAAATGCAAGTAAAGATGATGAGAAGATAGTCATTGAGCTTGCTGATAAAGAAAACAAGTACCAGATAAAATATGTTTTAAGCGAACCGAATTATCTGGTTCCTGTAATTTCAGACCAGGAAATGAAAAGGCTCGTTGCAAGACATGAAACATATGCAGATTGCAACTATTACATAAAAAATGGTTCTACATGGAGAATAAACCCTGTCTATGCTGCAGAAACAGAAAATAATTCCATTACAACTGCAAAGATAAAGAATTACAACAAAGAATGCTCTATCGGACAGTATGGTAAAATCGAAAGATTTATATCATATAATGATACATATTACAGTGTGTATTACGAAGGAAAAAAAGGAAAAATTGACAGACTTGAATTGAATGATGACGGAAGTTGGACAGTCAGAGTATGTGAGCTTGGACAGACAGATTTTGATTCCGGAGAAGATTTTAATACACAGGATTTGAAAGATGATGGTGATGCATTTCACTACGAATTAGATCTGAAAGATCCAAGTGGAAAAAATGATTTAAGATGTTATGAAGAAAAATTTTACGGAGGGGTAAGTAACTGGTATTACGGAATCTGGCAGGGAAGTGAAGAGGAAAATCCGTTCAGTGAAGAAAAAATTTCTGCATTTGTTAAACCTGAAAAATCAGAAAACGCAGAAGCTGCAAAAGATAAAGCCAGAGAGCAGGTAGAAAATGGAGAAGCAAAGGGAAATTATGAATTAAAATACTATCTTCCTTTTGTAAACGGTAAGAATATACAAAAAGATTATGATAACGGAAACAGAGTGGAAAGTGATGCACTTGTAGGAATTGTAAGTACATTTACAAAGACAAAAGTGTCGGATGACAACGGTACAATTAATGTAACAGAAGAAGATGTTTCCTATGCACCATATATACATAGAGATGTAATGCACTGTAACCGACTCGGTGGAGAAACATACTATGGTATTGATGGAATCGGTGGTGCTGCAAATACAAATTTCAAGATAAGGAAAAGCAGAAGTAAGAGTATTGAAGATTCACATGGCCCGAGCGCCTCACTTGGATTGATTTCAGGAGATATGATGTTCAGTTCAAGCAGAGGAAACTCCTACATGGAACAGAGCCTCCAGGATATAAACGGAGACAGAATACCGGATATTCTTTTATCAGACGGAACTGTATACGAAGGTTACATTGATGGCGGAAACTTATGCTTTAAAAACGGACGCAGTATCAACGTAGGAGAACTTGCATATTACGTCAACGAAAGTTCAAGTACCGGAGTTTCTATAAATCCATCAGGCTGTGTGCAGGAGATATTAAACTCTAAAGGTAAGTTAAAAGGCGTGTCCGTGAGCGTTGGAAGCGGAACTTCGACAAGCAGTGGTACGACAACGCAGACTAAAGGCTTTATGGATATGAACGGTGACGGCCTTGCTGACTATATAGACGGAAAAACTGTCAAAGTAAATGTTGGAAATAGATTTGAAGACTACAATGGGTATTACGGAAATATCTACCTTCAGGATTCTGAGTTTAATGCAACAGGACTTTCTTTAAGTGCAGGTGCAGGAGGAGAATTAGGTGGAGGAGGTTCTGACCAGAACCCTTTGAATTTCGCAGAAAAAATAGAACAGTTTAAAGATATGATAAAAAATCCAGGAAAATATGAAAACGCACAGACGATAAGGTGTTCGGTTTCTGGAAATATAGGCGGCGGATATACTACAAGTACGACGACTTCAGATGAAATCTATATGGATATAAACGGAGATGGACTTGCAGATATCGTAAAATATAACGGCAACGGATACATATCTGTAAAATTTAACCTCGGAAACAATTATACAGATGGTGTACAGTGCGTAATGCCGGAATGGTTTGAAGATAATCAGGGAGTGGAGTGGTTTAAATCATGCCTTGATTTATCAACATCTACAAACTTAAGTTTTAATGCCAGTCTCGGTGTAAGCGTTAATATTTCCATTCCAATCCCTATGTCACCATGCTGCTTCAACATTACAGTAAGTGGTGGAGGCGGTGGTAACAACAGTACATCCGTAAACATCGCAGAACAGAAAATGCTCGACATAGATGGAGATGGACTTACAGACCATGTATTCAGTTATGCAGACGGAACATTATTATACAAGAAAAACAATACAGGAAAAGTAGGCCTTCTTAAAAAGATAGTTGTACCACAGGGTGGAACATTTGATATAGAATACGATGGAGAATACGGAACGGCAGACATGCCTTTCTATAAAAACCGTATGACATCTGTAAAAGTAGATGACGGAAACGGTACAACAGTTCCTGTAAGAAAGATAGAAGAAAATGGAAAAAAAGTAGAAGATACGCACGAGTTCATTACAGAATACAGTTATAAGTATCCGGTATATGACAGAGTAGAAAAAGAAACATACGGATACGGAGAAGTTACAACTAAAAATCCAGACGGAACGTATAGAGTAGTTACATACAGTACCGATAAAGAAAGTTATTATCTTAAAGGTGCAGTATTAAAGACAGAAGACAAGTCGGGAAACAACGATATTTACGGTTACATCAGTGATTATACAATGCAGAGTTCACAGGTTGAATACTGTGCAAGCCCTGTAGCACTTGCATATAAAGAAACATCATGCATTTATGAAAAAGGTAATCTGAGTATAGGAACAAGTACAGAATATGATTATGATTATTACGGCAACGTAACATACATAAAGCAGAAAACAACAGATGGAAACATGCCTGAAGTTTATGCATACATCACTTACGGTCAGCAGGATACAGAAAAATATATTGTATCTAATCCTACAGAAATAAAAGTCTACGATCATGAACAGAATGAAAATCCTGATGATTATCTCAGATACCGTGCAGGGCATTATAATGCTAAAGGACGGTTAGACTCGTTAAGCCAGTATTACGAGGGCTCAAGGGCTCTTACTACGAAACTCGGATACGACAATGAAAATGGAAATATAATAAGCATTACAGATCCAGCGGGAGTAAATCTTTCATACGGATATGATTCAGATGTAGAACAGTTCATAAATGACATCCGACAGAAAGCAACTTCCGGAGAAATGTATGAAAGCCACATCTTCATTGAACCTGAAACCCAGACAAAAACAAGAGAAGAAGACTGCAATGGAAACTCAATGGAGTATGAATACGATGAGTGGCAGAGAATCGTCTCGATAAAGAGTCCAAAGGATGATAACGGAACAAATGCAGTTTCGTACAAGTACTACTGTCCTCAGACAGTCGTTACATGGACAGCAGCTGAAGAAATAGAAGCAGAAAAACATGACTTCTGGGCAGCCGTTACAAAGAATAAAGTAAACTTTGATTCAGATAAAGTAATAGAAACAATAGTCCAGACAGACGGTCTTGGCGGAGTATTCAGGACGGCAAAGACAGGAGTAAAATTTAACCCGGGAACAAAAGAAAGTGAAAAAGGCTGGAACGTATCAGGAGCTGCAGTAAAGGATGTAAAGGGAAGGACAGTAAAAGCAGGCCAGAG
>JAFZLJ010000004.1 GCA_017551545.1 Treponema sp.
GACGATTTTTACAGGCAAGCGGTGTGTAAGTCCGCAGATTCTGTTAGACTTGAGTGATGGAGCAGATCGCACGCGGAGACCTTCAGGTGAGTCTACATACATCGTGTCGATTACCTTCCCATTTTCGTAGAAGCGGGATTTATCCGCAAATGCAGAAACGCACAATGCGAAAACCATTGTTACAATCACAAAAACTTTTTTCATTTATTCCTCCAGATTTCTAATAAGCTCAAGATAACATTCCCGTGAGCGCTCAAAACCCAGGATATTCATTTTGCGAGTTCGGTTGGGTGAGTATCAGTATAACAGCCATCATCAGATTTTTGATCTATTATTGTATAATAAAGACATAAATAATATTTAGCACGTTCACGATATAAATCCATTCTGCTTCTGGAATAACCACCTATAAAGATTTCTCTTCCAACGAAATTGAAATTGACGTTGTCAGCCACTAAATCAAAACTTGCATTAACTGATTCTTCCCAATGCTTTTGATTATCACGAATGGTTTTTTCTGATTCCGGAATAAGTAAAATTAATCTTTCCATTTCCAGATACATTTGCGTTTTCCATTTTGATATATAATCGCCGATTAAATTCCGCCATTGAAAATTAGTTGTAAATGATTGCATATCTTTTTCAAACTGGACATCAATTTCATTGTTTTCTGGAAAATGCCTGTCATTAATCACCTGCGAAAAACAGGGAAAACTGCATAATAATACAAATAATAAAATAATCGATTTTTTCATTTATTCACCTCAAAAACTATTCACACTCTGGTTCCCAATAATCATTTAAGAAACTGCCGAACACCCAGCCATACTCAGGGACTACATTATCCGTGAAACCTTTCATACAGACGTGATACCAGTATTCTGTGTGTCCATCTATTGTATATTCTTTATCCGTGCGTTCTAAAACGGTAAGAACATCACCGATGTAATAATAACCTATAGGTTCGTTGTCGCCAGGGTTCTTCATACATGGAACCTTTTCTCTATCATCATATGCATATACATACTTTAACACTACATCATCCATAGCGTTCCATGTAGTGTCGCCTTCGTATTTATAATAAGAACGTTTCCCAAAGCTGTTATAATCATAATACTTTTTAGGTCTGTCAGGACTTTTTTCACAAATCATTCTTTTTTCTTCGTCATACCAGGCTTCATAACCGTTATTTGCTTTTTCGTGAGTTTTATTTCCGTTTGAATCATATTCAGTCCATGCTTCATGCCCATTGATGTTTTTATAATAAATTTCCTGTCCCTGACTGTTATATTCACGCCAGAATTCTTCACCTTCGGAAGATTTAAAATGAATCTCCTGCCCATTGGTATCATACTCACTCAAGTATTCAGGACCAGTACTAAATTTAATCCGGCTGAACTTTAAGTTCCCGTTACTGTGATATTCTTTCCAGCATTCTTCTGTCCGGTTTGTTTTGATGTCCTGACTTTTTACATAAGCTTCTTTTCCGTTATTATCGTATTCGTGCCACATTTCTGAACCTTGGGTATCTTTATGATGAATCTCTCTTCCGTTGCTGTCGTATTCATACCATCCTTCATAACCATCACTGGCTTTAGTATGTACTACTTTTTCCTGACTGTTATACCAGAATTCAAAGCCATCCTGATTCCTGCTATAAGTCTTTTTTCCATCGCTGCTATATTGATTCCATTCTTCGTTACCAGATATGTCTTTATAATGAATTACATTTCGTTTATCGTCATACTCACGCCAGTATTCTTCTCCTCCGGTATTTTTAAAATGGGAAAGGTTTCCATACTTGTCATACCACTTTTCTTCACTGTTATCTTTTTCGTGAATCAACTCTCCCTGACCATCATACCATTTTTCATTTCCTATGCTATCCCTGTCATAAACAAGACCGCCTATGTCATTATACTCTTTCCAGCTTTCAGAAATTACTGTCCCTTTCTTTTCTGTTTTGCGGTGAATTTCCTTTCCTTTGTCGTTATATTCAATTATGGTTTCATTATCTTCTAAATCTTTTATGTAAATTAAGTTCCCTTTATCGTCATATTCATATTTTGTACGATCTGCTTTATGCTTACAGCCAATTGAGATAAAAAGCAAAATCATTGTTACAATCATAAAAACTTTTTTCATACAGTTTCCTTTTTACTCCGCGAATTCCATGAGACTTCCCTTTTCAAAAATCCATTCGGGAGTATATAAAATTTCATCTTCTACAGTATACCACGGACTTATTTTTTCGCCGCTTTTTAAAACATGAAATTCCTGAGAAGGCATATAACTCTGACCAAGCAGCATCACCTTTTGACCAGTCTTTGGATTTTGTGCAATATCAAGCACGAGCACTACATGCCCCGGACTTGCGCCATAAATAAAAAAATCTCCGATTTCAATATCCGCAACACTCTTTTTCTTTGCTTCCTGCGAAAGTGAATAAGTTCCGGCATACATGTAAATAAATTTTAAATATTCTTCAAACACATCACGCGAATATCCGCGCCTGTATCCACCCTTCCATTCTGTTTTATTTCCAGAAACAATTACACGCTCGCCGTCTGCATACCGCGAAAAAGGAACAGTCATTCCGTTTGTAATATTAAATTTGATTTCAGAATAACGCTTCTGTTCATACAGATATTCAGCACGCAATTTTATAACCGCATCCGCACACTGAATCAAATCAACTTTCAAAAGCGGCATGTCAAAAACCGAAACATGCACATTACGACCCTTCTTTTCTCCGTTGTAAAGTAAAACTGCACTTCCGTATTCTTTTAAGCTGAACTGACGCAAAAACGCGCCAAAAGATTTCTCATCAACCTTTACGCGTTCAAAATTTTCAGGCGGAACAAAACGAGTGGCAATATTTTTTCCACTTTTCACAACCTGCTGTGAATAAGAGACTCCAATCGAAAATGATAAAAGAATTATAAAATAAAGTTTTTTCATTTCGGTAATTCAATTAACCTCACATTCGGATTTACGGATTTGATTTTTAAATTTACCATTGAACAGCAATATCGAAAGGCATGTTCGTTTGAAAAAAACACCCTTGAGAAAAGTCTATTACACCATTGCTTTTACCAAAATGCGTGTCAAAAGTACTTTTATACCCGCAGGTTGAACAATTATATAAATCTTTTATAAGGAAATCATATTCTTCCACCGGAGAAAGAGAATACACATTAAAAGAGAATAAAATTAACAAACAAAAAAACATTTTCTTCACTGTTCTAATTCCTTCCAAAACCCCAAAATATTTAAAACATTTATATAACAAATACAACTTAATAGTTTTTACTTTGTGTTAAATAGCTAGCAAAATATATTATAAATTCATCTTCTTTTTTTCCATTAAAAAACATTTTAACATCACCGACTTTCCACTCATACATTACATCATTTTTGAACTCTGGATTGCCATACAATGCAATTGTCTTTTCAATTTGCTCATCATATAATTTATTATCATATAATCTATAATTAACTTTTGACACAATTCCTTTTGTTATTGTCCATTGAAAACCTGGAAATACTTGGTTATTTTCCAAATTGTTCAAATCGGTCAAAACAATGGTATTATTAGTAATTTTTTTCGCTTTTGGGTAAAGTTTTAAAATTTCAACTTCTGTTTTCCCTAAGTGACTTATCAACAATGAAAAAATGCATTCATTTTTATCAAAATAATATACAGGAAAATCGTAAGCCGGAGATACAATAGGAATTGTATCAAACACAAGGCAAGGGATTTCTTTGTCGCCCAACTTGTATTTTGCGTCAAGGTTTGTTAAACGTATTTTTATTTTTTTACTTATTTGTTGTTCATTTAGAACTGTTTCTATACTTAAATCGTCTGATGTAATAATATATATGCGCTGTTCACAAAAAGCATAATTATATTTAACCAAATACTGATAATCTTCATCATTAATTTTCACAACATCTTCAATAATTAATGAATTTCTAGGTACTATTATCTCATCATATGTTTTCATTGGAATATAGTCAGAACTATTTTTGAAATAATTTATTAAATTTTTAAAACTACACCTATTATTCTCATCAGCGAATGCAATAAAACTTATTATAATTATGAAATAAACCAAACCTATGATTCTTTTCATATTTTCTCCTTTTTTCATCACACAAATTCACTTATTCTTCCAGCAGATTAATAACTTCGCGAGTCCGTTCTTTTTTGTAAAAATTTATTTTTGAATAATTCCAGATTCCGTTTTCTTCTTCTGCGTCTACATAAACTACAGAAATTCCGTTCCTGCCTTTTAGTTTATACGAAAAATAAGCGTCCCCTGAGCCATCGCCATTAAAATGAAACGAACCAGTTATTATGCCAAAGCGTTTGTAGTCTTCGCCTAAATATTCTTTTATTTCTGAGTTGCTTTCTATTAATTCAATTGAATGCTTATACGGCTCGCTGTTTTTAAAAGTTGAACCGACAGCATAGATCATTATTCCTGCAAAAACAGCTAACGCCAGAACAACGATTGCCACTGTTATTATAATAGCTTTCTTCTTCTCTTTAGATGCTTTAACCTGTGCTTCTTCATTTATTTCATAATTAGTTTCTTTTGAACAATACGGGCACCTTACCGAATCAGCTGGAATTTTTCTTTCGCATTCATCGCATATCTTAAGAGGCTTTAAAAACAGCATTATGATAAAAACCCAGAAGCCTACGCCGGGCCATATGCCAAACCAGAACCAGTGTGGCGAGCGGTTTTTCTTTTTTGCAATAATTACACCTGCAACAATCGGCGCAATCCACAAAAACATAAATACTACAAAAAATATGTATCCCTGTGTCATTTTTTACCTTCCTTCATTAAACATTTTCTTCATCATTTTCACTTCACAGATCCTATTATTGTAACATACCCGCCGAAAATCCAGACATTTTCTTGATGAGCATCAGGCCATGCAGGACCAGAAACTGTTATTAAATACCATGGTGCCGTTATGCCATCAATCGTATCTTCTGTAATGGATTTTGCTAATACTTTATATTCTTCACCTTTAAAAACTACAGTACGGTCACTTATATATAATTCTTGTTCGTAATTAAAATAGTCGACATGAACAAGCTCTCCATTTAATGACGGTGTTTTGCGCATCTTGAGGTTTTCATCAATGCGTATTTTTACCGGATACTTTATGCAGCGGACTTCGTTGTAAACATATTCTTTGTACGGTTCAGAATGACGCTTACTCCAGAAAATTTTGTCACCGGCAATATATGCTCCCTGATTGAAAAGATCACTTATATCAAGATCGATTTTTATTTCTGTCGGCTTGTCGTAATTAAGACCAAAATCGCTTAAGATTTTTTTCCGTTCTTCTTCTGTTTTTGTATATACATTATCTATATAGCTGAACGGATAATTAATGATGATTTTGTTTTTTGAAAATGAATAAGTTCCGTCACAAAAATGCGAATCAAAACCATCGATTGAAAAAGTTTTATCGTCTTTAAATGTAAGTCTCAAAAAAGCTTCAAATCCATAACTTACATATATTTCTCTTTTTTCATCAAAAAACTTTCTGTATTCTTCGTCTGAATGCTGTGCATATAAATTTGTAAATGCGAGAAGAAAAAACAATGCGCTTAATAAATACTTTTTCATATATTCCTCACTTCCACAGCAAAATCACCACTGAAATCAAAACCCAAAATCGTTTTTTCATTTTTTTCCTCCAGAACCAACCGGTCGCAATTTGCGACCTCAAAAAGTCTTTGTTCAATTTAATATTCCTTGAGCTTCATTAAGAATGATTTTTTTGCTGTGTCATCAAAGCCTAAGTTTCGGTAAAACTCGTGTGCTTCTGTTCGCCAGGCGCCGCTTTCCAAAATCACTTTGTAGCAGTTTTTCTCGCGGGCAAATTCAATCGCCTTATTCATCATTTTTTTGCCAAGGCCCTGTTTTCTAAAATCCTTGTCTGTAACAACATTTTCTACAAAACAGATTGCCCCGCCAAGTCTTGTTAAATTCGGAATTATGACGCAAAAGCAGGTGGACACAACTTTGCCGTTTTCAACTGCACCAAAATATTTTATACCCGCATTTCCTTCAATTTCTTTTTTCCAGATGGCACGGGCATCATCCACGGCAAATCCACTGTTTTTCCCATCAAGCTGTTCATACAATTTAATAAGCGACTCTAAATCACCTTCATTTAATTCACGAATTTCCATAAATCATTCCCCCTGCACTACAGCGCCATTCAAAGCCGTGCTCCTTTCTTAAAACTATATCTTTCTTTATACTATAATACAAGTGAGGAAAATATGAGCTACAACCCTTCCCTAATAACATACGCAGTTTCACTTCATTTTACAGAGGATGTGAATCAGATCATTTCCGCCGCTACAAAAGAAATTGCAAATCTTACCGGAAACACTTTTATGCTTGATAACAAGGTTCCGCCGCATATTACAATCGGGGCTTTTCATGCCGCCAAAGAAGACGAAGCAAAGCTTTTGCAGACGGTTGATGAGTTTTCTAAAACGCAGTCTGCAGGGACGATCCGCTTTACCGCACCCGGCGATTTTAACCGGAAGGTTCTTCTTCTAAAACCACAGAAAGATGATTACCTTACCAACATAAACATGGCGCTTCACAACGTCATGCTTTCTCAATTTAAAGAAGGCGAAAATGGTTACTATCTTCCTGACATCTGGTTTGCGCATACGACTCTTGCTACAAGACTCAATTCAACTCAATTTTCCAGCGCACTTGAAATTGCCCGAAAAATAAACCTGCCACTCGAGACTAAAGCATGCGACATCGGCGTTTACCTCTGTTCACCTTTTAAAGAATTAAAAAGATTTTCACTTGCGGGGTATGATAAAAATTCAAAAATGAATTACAGACTTGGAACAAACAGTGATCTTGATGACATTGTCTCAATGGTGGACTCGGCAAAGGCTTTGATGTCTTCGCAGGGAATTGAACAGTGGGATGAAGTTTATCCGTGCAGAAATGATTTTGAAAGTGATATTAAAAGTTCGACTCTTTATGTTGCGACAGAAGATGACAGGCTTGTGGCGGTTTATGTTTTAAGCGAAGAATGTGATGCAGAATATTTTGAATGCAAATGGGAAAACAAAAAGCCGTGCATACTTCACAGGTTCTGCGTTTCGCCGGAGTTTCAGCATAAGGGAATCGGTAAAAAAGTTCTTTTACATATTGAACAGCAGATTTTAGAAATGGGATATGATTCTGTAAGGCTTGATGCATTTACAGAAAATCCTTTTTCGTTAAGTCTTTATAAAAAGAACGGTTATGTTGAACGCGGTTATGCAGACTGGCGCAAGGGAAGATTTGTTTTAATGGAAAAGAGATTAAAAAAGTAAGGACGGTATTTTGAACTATTCAAACACTAATAAAAAATTAAAAGAAAAGTTTTGACTTTATATACTTTTAGAGCTATATTTAAACCACGGCCGGCTGTAGAGATGACGCATTTTAGCGCTTTAGCCAAGTTGCTGATTAACAGCAGATCTTTTTTACAATATTCAATTTTTTTGAACCATCGATTTTACATGTCATCAAACATATTATATAAATATATTATGCAGACAGGAGGTATGATATGGTTTTAATCATCTGTATCCTGGTTTTTCTCTGGTCTTGTGACATAAGCGCTCAGGAGCATGATAACGCTGTAAGAAGAGATCGTGACTATAAAACCGCTGAACGCCGGCATAAAGAAATACTCAGGGCCCTAAACAAAAGAAAGCCTGGAAAGAAAATCACACGCACTCTGGCAAGAGACGGACATGGAAGGTTTATAGCCCAGGAAGTAATTGAAGACGATCCTGACGATGGCATAACCTTTGATGATGATTAACTACCGCTCCAGCCTGTCTTTAATCCGGCCCATTGCTTCGACATGCATGATCCAGTGACGCGAAAACGGCATCCGCCAGAAAGCCTCAGGCATAATAGTTTTCACAATAGAAGTTATCTGTTCAAACAGCTCGGCGCGTAATTCTATCAGAACCTTTATTCCCTGAGCAAAGGTTGCCTCTTTAGAAATGCAAACTTCGGTTTTTATTTTACAAGTTCACCTATCGTTTTCCAGTCAGTACAGCGCGTGTAATTTGCAGTCGGAAATTCACAAGTCTTATTCCACGGGCGGTCAAAAACCATTACACGCAGCTCTGGCAGGTGTTCAAAAAACTTAAATGCATGAGGCGAATCTTCTACTGCAAAATCAAAATGCATTTTGTAATAATCTTCAAGCTCAAGATTAAAGCTGCTTCCTTTTATAAAATTATCACGTCCGTATTTGTCTAAGCTGAACAACTCAACACGCGAAAGTCCGTGTTCATCCAGCCACTGGCGTGAAGAATCGTAAGCGCTTACAGGCCGACCTGTAATTATTTTAACATCATAACCTTTATCAATCCAGCTGTTAATTGTCGTAACAGCCCCCGGAGTTTCTTTATAAGACAAAAGCACTTCTGGTCTGTGGCCCACTATCATCATCCGGTCGTAATCTTCATCAGAAAGAGAAAAAGATTTCTGAAGATTAAAATATTTTATTTTTTCATACGGGCAGTCAACTCCGTAAAGCTCCTTAACAAGCTCAGAAAAATATCGTGCAGTCTCGCAAAGGCAGTCATCAAAATCTACGTAAATATTCATTTGCACCTCGTTCTTATATTATTCTGCTTCTTTGCAATTTTCAAGAATGCTTTTCAGCATATTTTCAAACTACATGAATCGGAGTCAGATGTCCGGAACGCCCGCTTTTCATAATACACAAAATCGCTGTCACGCCGGACTTCTGTATATCCCAGTTTCCTATAAAACGCATTCGTGCGGATATTCCAGACAGGCGTATCAAGAGTAAAGACTTTGACATCCGTGAACATTGCCTCAATTTGCTGCATTAAAAATACGCCATAACCTTTCCGGAAATGCTCCGGCGCGACAAAAATCCTTCCAATGTTAAGCTCAGCCTTGTTTGGAAACAAAACAGCCCCACCCACAATCAGACCATCATCATCAACAAGTTTATAAAGGCAATTCATCCTTGCCATTTTTGTATGAAACGGAAGCGATGAATATCCCGGAGGACCGCCTACTCAGCTTCCCCCGACTTCGACATCAGTATCAAACGCGTGCTTGGAAATGCCCACAAGGGTTACAGCATCTGCAGTGCTGGCTTTTAACAATTTCATACTCATGATTTCTCCACGCTGCCTGTGTGCATAAAAATGTCCATGTAATGAACACCGTCTTTATCATACTCGTACTCAAAACACGGAATAACATCATCCTGCATCTTTTCCTTGATACTGTTTACTTGAAGATACTCCATGATACGCTGGTAGCCGCCGGGAATTCTTTCAAAAGAGCGCACATGCGGATCTGTCACAGTGATTACCGCATATTCAGCTTCGCTATTGGTCACATATTCAACGCCAGGGCAGTTTGTCTCAAAGCCTTCCGGAAGCACATAAGCCGCAACATATCCGTGAAGTCCGAAGCGCATCTGCTGTTCCTGCGACACAAACGGAAAATCCCAGCCGAGAAGCTTGGCATCCGGTGCTGCGGCAAGAAGCCCGCTTGTCTTACCCCAATTCATCATATAATTCACCGCATCCTGCTCAGGGCACGCGGAAATTATCACATACCGCGCCATTCTGAAAGATGGAAGCCGCCTGATCTCCACCGGAGAATAAACTTCTTCCTTTGATGTAAGATCTTTTCTAACAAGTTCGTCCAGCGTACACGCAAAAACGGAGCACATTTGCGTCAGCCTGTCCAACTCCGGCACGACCTCATCAGTTTCCCAGCGCGAAACCGTCTGGCGCGTCACAGCCATCATCTCGGCAAATTGTTCCTGTGTAAGCTTTTTCTGTTTCCGCAAAAAGCAGATGTTGTTTCCTAAGTTCATGATTCAATTATGATACACATTGCGCATCAAATCTACCAACTGACGCACGCTTTTTGAGCAATTTTTGCAACACACTATGTTGCACGAGCGGTGTGCTCCTCACACAAACCGGCGCGCATCAAAGCCAAGAGTGACGCGTCCAAAAGTAAAAAAACAGTGACGATTGTCATTGAGTGACACAGAATATATAATCAAGTTGTTATATTATAAATGATTTAGATGTTGGAATAAGGTTTGAATATGAAAAAGAGACTTTTACTTACAGCAATTATTTTCTCAATGAGTCTTTTCTGTTTTGCGCAGGAAGTCGAAAAAATTGCAGTTTTGAAAGACATCAATCATATAGAATACAAGGCTGCACAAGGTTCGTTTCCTACGGGACTTTATATGGATGAAATAACCATGACAATGGCTATGTTTGATCCACATGATTCAGAATTTTATTATGTGAATATAAGTAATTCCTCTAACCCCACAATCAAAAAAGAATCAAAGAGTATACCGTACTATCCTTGCATTTATAAAGTTGGAAATGATTTTTGGGGTGCGTCTTATTATGGGCTAACATATATTATTAATAATTCGAAATATAACTATATTGAAGATGCCTGTTCTGGAATTAGTTTCATTCTTAAAAAAGACAATGGTTACATAGTATATTTTGTTGATAAACAGGGACTTCCTGGAGCTGTAGATACAGAAGGAAAAATCTACACAAACAAAGAAGCCATAGCATATTTGAAACAGTATGACTCCGAAAAATATGCTGAAAGCTTATTACGTGCAGAAGAACTTGGCTTGAAGAACGCGTTTGAAAATGCAGAAGTTTTAGTGTGGGGTAAAAGATATTATTCAACTTTCGATAAAATGGAGAAAGTTCTTGGAAAAAGCGGTTTAATTCTTTATGGACTTATCCAATATGATATGCAGGGAAATGCTTACCAAATTGAATTTGATTGGTGGGGGAATTATAAAAATGATTGGGGAAAACTTTGTGACGAAGGAACAGAAGATAATTCAGATTTTGTTTGTGAGGATGTAAAAGGAAACAGAATCGTTTTATTATCAAACCTGAACAGCTATTCAAAAATCCTTGGAAGAAATGGCGATTATCAGGAAACAAGACCTGAATACTCCACTAGTTATTACGTTGGCTTTGGCGGAAACATTTACTATTACATTGCCGGCAAAGCTTACACCGAATTCTTCCGTATCCGACGCACATGGGGAGAGCCAGACTTTTATGCGATGGCCATCAACGGCTACACAGACGACAATTACGGCAAGTACGTTGATGAAGTTCTTCCAACCCTAAGCAAAGCAGAACTCCGCCTTTTGAGAAATACAATTTTTGCTATTTATGGTGTACACTTTAAGAACAAAGATCTTTCTGCCCATTTCAATAAGCAAGTCTGGTACACAGATGCAGGCAAAACATCCGGTGAAGTGCCGCTTCCAGCACACCGTCAGAAGCTCGTCGAAATGATACAAAAGCTGGAAAAGCATTAGCGATGTGGAAGGCGGCTTAGCCGGCCACTGGGCTGAGGAACGAATGTAGTGACTGACGGAGGAAGCATCTGGTTTTACAACAAGCGTTTGTAATTTTCTTTTTCATTATTCCTTAAATAAATCTGTCACGTGGAACTGGGTCAAATCCTTTACAACTTCTGCGGCAATCATCATCCCTGCAGCAGAAGGAACAAAGGCGTTGCTTCCTGGCGTCTGTTTTTTTGGAGTCCCAGTCCGTCCTGGCTGCTGGCGTTCTGGAGTTGTGCCGGAAGCATCTTTAAACTCGTCGTCAATCTCATCGCATTTTGGCTCAATCGCAGTCTCTGTAGAAAACACAACCTTTAATCTTTTGATATTGCGTTTCTTAAGTTCATTTCTCATAACGCGGGCAAGAGGACAGACAGAAGTTCGTGTAATATCAGCGACTTTAAGCTTTGAAGGATCAACTTTGTTTCCCGCTCCCATGCAGCTTATGACAGGTTTTTTAAGAGATTTTGCACGAGTGATGATTTCTAACTTTCCTGTAACCGTATCAATGCAGTCAACAATATAATCGTATTTAGAAAAATCAAACTGGTCTGCAGTGTCGGGCATGTAAAAGGTCTTCCATTTTGTAACCTTACAATCCGGATTAATATCATGAATACGCTCTTCTGCAACATCAACTTTATCTTTTCCGATTGTTGAATAAAGCGCATAAAGCTGGCGGTTAAGATTTGAAAGACATATTTTATCATCATCAACAATATCAATTGCACCAATTCCGGAACGCACGAGAGCTTCAACAACATAACTTCCTACCCCGCCGATTCCAAAAACAATCACGCGGGAATTGTAGAGCTTTTCCATATTATCTTTTCCGAACGTAAGGCATGTCCGTGCAAACTGATTTGTATTCATCAATTATATTCCTAAAACCGTCAAAATGAAATATAAATAAAACCTTTCGAAGCTTTGACAATATTTTTATTCCTTTATCGATAAGTCAAAGGATAGTCATCAGGATTTTCAAGACTTTCTAATTCGATATCAGCATTAAGTTCTTCCCAATGGAGATTACCCGAAATATCTGTCTTAACCTCGACTATCTGTTTAATAGTTGCTGTTTCAAATACGGGATAGTCTTTATAATTAATGAAATATTCTTTATCGTTTGTCAAAATCCAGATTCCAAAAGGAGAAATATTTGTTACTTCTGTCTTAGTTGCAACTAAAGTGCTTGTTCCATTCTGCATTTATTTATATTTTACCATACTTTTTAAAAAATCGCAGTATTAAAATGCCGTAAATGCGTTAGGGATTACAGCCCCTGCAAAGCAGTACCATTTGACTATACCACGGGCGCTTGTTATGATATTCCTACAAAAAATACATACGGGGAACGAATATGATAAACGAAAAAGTTTTTGATTTTTTAAACCAGAAAGGTTTTGCAGACAGAATCCACGAGCACAAAGAAACAATCGACACCGTTGAACACGCCGCTCAACAGATCGGATGTTCTGAAGCAGAGATTGCAAAAACGCTTTCATTTATCGTCGATGAAAAACCTGTCATTGTTGTCATGGCAGGTGACGGCCGGGTAAACAGTTCAAAGTTTAAAGCACAGTTTCACACAAAGCCAAGCATGATTGCACGCGATCAGGTTGAATCGATAACAGGATTTGCGCCCGGTGGTGTATGCCCGTTTAATGTTCCTAAAGAAATTCCTGTCTGGCTTGATGTATCAATGAAACGATTTGAGTTTATTCACCCTGCAGGCGGAAATGAATTTACTTCGGTAAAGCTTACTCCAGAAGAACTCGAAAAAGCTTCTGATGCAACCGGATGGTGCGATGTCTGTAAGGGCTGGGAAGAATCTGTTATAATTTAAAATATGATTGTGACCAAACTTGGATGAGGTGGTTTATTAACAGAAATATATCAGGAGGAATTCATATGAAAAAATTCATTTTATCACTTTTAATAGGAGCATTTGTTATGACAGGAGCAACAGCAAAGACTGCGTTTGTATATTTTAGTGCGACAGGCACAACAGAAAAAATGGCAAAGAATGCCGCTGCTGCAATGGATGCAGACATCTTTGAAATTGAACCGGTTCATAAATACACCAAAGCCGACTTAAACTGGCGCGACAAAAAATCGCTTTCGTCAATTGAATGCAACGACCCTAAAAGCCGTCCTGCAATTGCAAACAAAATCGACCTCTCCGGTTACGACACTGTAATTATATGCTATCCAATCTGGTGGGCATACGCTCCAAAAATTGTGTACACCTTTGTAGAAAGCCAGAATTGGGAAGGTAAAAAAATCATCACACTCTGCACATCAGGCGGAAGCGGACTCGGACGAAGCGGCACTGATCTTGCCAAATACGCAAAAGGCGCAGATTTTAAAGGCGGCAAAGACTGTACACGCGTAAAAGCAGATGAAATTAAAAAATATGTTGAAGGACTTTTGAAATAGTGAACACAAACAAATTCCGTATGCCACTCGACATTGCAATGACAGCTCTCTCCATAATTCTGATGGGCGGAACTGTTCTTTTTCCGGATGACCGCGTGCATCAGATTATGGGAATGTCGCTTCTTGCTTTGTGGGCAATTCACATCGCTCTTAACCGGCGCTGGTTTGGCTCACTCTTTCGTAAGAATTTTGCGCCGTTTCGCATAATGCAGCTTGTTGTAAACCTGGGCGTTTTGATTTGTGCTTTATTACTTGGAGTAAGCGGCCTTTTGATGGCCTGGTTTATTCCGGCTGACTGGGTCGGCGGTACACTTGGATTCGCCCGAACCACTCACCTGATTGCCTCTCACTGGTATTATATTTTCATGGCGTTTCATATCGGGCTACATAGCGCGATGATTGCTGGCAAAATAAAAATCCATGGTATTGTTCCACGTGTGATTTGTATCATCATCAGCCTGTACGGTGTGTATGCATTTATCACCCGAGGTCTATGGATATATATATTTGGCCTGCAGCAGTTTTTCTTCTTTGATTTTGAACGCAGATATATTTTATTTGCGCTGGATTATATTTCTATCCTTGTTCTGTTTGCAACTGTTTCATATTATTTGGGAAAGTTTCTTACCAACAGTTTCCGTTAATGCCCAATCATAGTGTTTGCACGGTATTCGGCGTTGAGCTGGACAATTTCATTTTTGGGCGAAGGGAAGAAATATCTTTAAGCGTGTATTTAATTCTCCAGTTTCAACTTTCTATACTGGCCTGGAGTAATACCGTAACATTGTTTGAATCTTCTGTTAAAATATGATTCATACTCAAAGCCGGTTTCCAACGCAATGTAATCAATCTTGTTTTCTGTTGCCTTAAGCATATCGGCAGCTTTCTTAAGGCGATAGGAAAGCAGATAATTTACCGGTGTATCATTTATAAACTGCTTAAAGATATTCAATGCCGTACTCTTACTTACATTCACAGATGCGGCGATATCTTCAAGGCTAATCTGCTTATTATAATTCTGCTGAATAAACTGCATCATAATTTGAAGCTGAGCCTGAAGACGGATCTGGACAGCCGAGGAATTTTTCTGAAGTGAAAAATCTGTGTTTTGATAAATGAACGTCCACAGCTCTGTCATTTTGCAAAACCGGCAGGATATATTTCTTATAAATCAGAGAATCTTCAGGAGAGATGAACGCAGGTAAAAACAAAAGATTTGGAATCACGGCATTCTCTTCAGATGTAAACTTATGAATGATTTTAGAATTGATAAAGAGAACCGAACCTGCATTAAGTACTACATGCTCTGTTCCAATAAAGCAGTCCACATTGCCCTTTTCAACCAGAACAATTTCCAGCTCAGAATGCCAGTGCCAGTCAATACAGCGGAAATCAAACATATCCATCGTTTCATCATAAAACTTAAAGGAATAGTTAGAAGTCCCGTGGCTTATTGTTTCGCGAAGAGTTTCGTCTGTCTGAACCGTAGTGTAGCCTGTCGCCGTTTTTTTAGACATAATATACGATATGGTATAAATTATTAGCAATTTAATGCAAGTAAAAAGATAATAATTATCATATAGTATAACTATAACTTCACTTTCAGGAGGATAGCTTATGTTTCAACTTTTATTAGCAATTATTTATATCGCATTTATCAGTTTGGGATTACCAGATTCCATGCTCGGAGCAGCGTGGCCAGATATGTATGTTGAATTTGGAGTCCCTCTTTCCTGTGCTGGTATTCTTTCAGCCTTAATTGCCGCCGGAACAATTGTTTCAAGCCTGCAGAGCGACAGACTCACACTTAAACTTGGCACTGGAAAAGTAACCGCCATCAGCGTTGCAATGACAGCAGCTGCCCTTTTCGGATTTTCAATCACACATAACTTCTGGCTCCTCTGTCTTTGGGCAATTCCTTACGGACTTGGCGGCGGTAGCGTTGATGCTTCTCTGAATAATTATGTTGCCCTTCATTACAAAAGCCGTCACATGAGCTGGCTTCATTGTATGTGGGGAGTCGGAGCTGCA
>JAFZLJ010000031.1 GCA_017551545.1 Treponema sp.
TTCTGATCTTTAGCCTGAACTGCTTCTACAAACTGTTTTGCATAAGTTCTGCATTCACTTTTAATAGACTTATTATGAAGTCTGCGAACTTCGCTCTGAGCGTATCTTTTCTCTGCAGATGTTTGTTTGCCTGCCACTTGGAGACCCCCAAAATAAATAGATATTTATAAGAATATATCAAATATTGGATTTTATGTCAAATAGTGGGGTTGGACATATAGAAAATATGAAAAAGGTGAATACATGTGTAAAAAAACTACTCCCGTGGGAAAGTCAAATGCAAAACCGCAGGCTAGCCTGCTACATGCTACAGTGCCTTGGAACTATCCACTTGGCCGCCTTGCGGCCGCACTGTAGAATGTTTTTGCATTCGCCTTCCCCACTCCGTAGTTTTTTTAATATTTCTCCTTATTAGGATTATTTTTTCTCTCTTAAATCCGGCTCTTTTTCGTATAAATATAATAATAATATATTGATATATTCATATAACTATCAGACAGCCGGATGTAGGCATTTAAAAATATACGCGGAGTGGAACATGAAAAGAGTTGAAAATAGATGTACGGAGCGTATATTTTTCTTATGAAGGCATACTGCTGTTTGTTATATTGACATTAAATTGCATAATTATTATTATAGTTGTTACGAATATTTCTTTGGAGGCACATAATGGCTGGAGCTAGTAAAAACTCTCGTACTACTGTTGCAACACACAAATTCATTTGCCCTGACTGTGGTGGCGAAATCATAATGAAAACTATTATGGATAACGGCAGACTTAAGAATCAGGCTGAATGCCAGAAATGTAAACGTGTAGAAAGACGTCCAAAAGATTTTAAATAATACTTAAATATACATTTTTGGAAATAAAGATTGTCGGGTCAAGCCCGACAATGACAAATTGTCATTCCCGCGCTCGACGCGGGAATCTTTTTTTAACGTTCAGTCAGTGGTTTTTGACGCCATTCATTCAGCTGGGCTTCTATAAGTTCCTTACTTTCATCTAAAACTTTCTGACATTCTTCTTTTCCGTTTGGACAAGGATAAATCTTTAAAACCTTTAAGCGGTAACAACCCTTCTTTATATTTTTTAATAATCCTTTTAAATCTGCAATTTTCCAACCGCCGTCTACAGCACAAACAACTACTGGAAGACCACAGGCTTCTGTAAGAGTTCTAAAGCCAGCAGAATAAAATTTTCCAAGATTTCCATCACGCGAGCGTGTTCCTTCCGGGAAAAGAACCGGTACAAGCTTCTGCTCTTTAGAGCGTTTACCAAAATCAGAAATCAGTTTTACAGATTCAAGCGGACGAACATTACGTGGAATTAAACAATGCTGTTGTGATTTAAGCATAGGTGATACAAGCGGAATTCCTTTTCCAAGTGCATCCTTTGCAATAAAACGAAGATCAACTTCAGGCATAAAGCGCATAAATGCAGGAATATCAAAAAGACTCTGATGATTACAGATAATCATAAATTCACCAGGGAGCTCAGCCTTTGATTCTTCGTAGCCAAAAAAGTTAAAGCCGTCAATTTTATGAAGAACACCAAAAACTTTTACAGGCATTTTTTTAACGCAAAAATCAGAAAGTTTTTTGGCAGTTTTTTTCGAAAATGGATAAACAATTGCAAGACCAATAGCAATTGGAATTAATAACAATCCTAATGTTACAAAAGTAATAAAGTTACGCATAATCAAATTATAGCGTTTTTCTAATCAAAAATAAACCTTTTTATTTTTTCTGTAAGGTCATTCAGCGGTTCGTATGCTTTTTTGCATTCCGGCATACTTTGAATAAAATTCATTCCATAGCGTTTTTCGTAAATACGTCTGTCTAATACTGTTACTACACCTTTGTCATCTGATCTTCTTATAAGGCGACCTATTCCCTGACGGAACTTTATAACAGCTTCAGGAACGCTCATTTCCATAAAGGAATTTCCACCTCGTTTTTCAATTGCTTCCGACCTTGCTACAAAAACAGGATCATTTGGAACTGTAAAAGGAAGCTTTACAATTATTACCTGACTAAGCGATTCTCCTGGAATATCTACACCCTGCCAGAAGGAATCTGTTGCAAAAAGAACACTTTCATTATCGTTTTTGAATTTTTCAAGCAGTTTTGAATTATCATCATCACCCTGCTTCATTATAAGACCGCCAAAACCTTTGAGCATATGAACTGTTGTATTATGTGCACTTCTAAGCGATTCATATGAAGTAAATAAAACAAGGGTACGACCTTCGGCAGCAGTAATGAGTCGTGGAATTGCCATTTCTATCCATTGCTGAAACTCTGGTTTATCAGGTAAAGGCGCATCATTTGGAATTGCAAAAAGCATGTTCTTATCATAAGGGAAAGGTGAATCAAAAGAATTACAGCTTACACGTTCCGGGTCTGTATAACTAATTCCTGTTCTACTGCACCAGTATTTAAAATCGCGGCCTGTTCTTAAAGTTGCAGAAGTACAGATTACGCTTGACATTTCTTCATAAACACCCATATTCATAAGGTTTGAAATATCAAGCGGAGTTTCGGTTAGGATTACATAATCAGCGTCATCACTCTGGCGTGCAAGATCTGGTGGAAGACGTTTTTTTTGAATCCAGTAAACATTCTGCCTTTTTTCATCCCAGAGAGCAAAGTTTTTTAGAAGAACAACATAACTGTCGAGCCTGCGTAAAACAATTTTTGCTTCCCAGAAAGGAGCTGCTTCTTTATCGTCATCGGCAACACCTTCAATTATTACACGAACAAGATTTGTAAATTCTCCAAGGGAATCGGCAAGCTCTGTAGTTTGAACTAAAAAAGGACCAAATTGTCTTGCAGTTGCTTCATATAGCCGCATTGAATACTCATGTCCAAGAAGATCTTTTGCAGCAAGCTCAAGATTGTTTATTGCATTTTTAATTCTGGCTGTAAGTGCGTATACTTCCTGAACCTTATCTTCATTTTTAGAAAAAACAGCAATTGAACAAAGGTGTCCGAACTCTGATGATTTTCGTTTGCGGTACATTTGATTTACAAGTTTAATTAGTTTAAAACGGTTTACACTTTCGCTGAAAAAGCTTGTAGCTGCATTTTCTATACCATGAGCTTCGTCAAAAATAATTCGTCTGTATGGAGGAAGAACAGAAGGTTCATCATAACCAACACCGCTCATACGGGATTCAATATCTGCAAATAAAAGATGATGATTTACAACAATAATCGAAGCACTGGCTGCCTGTTTGCGAACCTTCATTACATAGCATTCATTAAAAAACGGACATCGTTTACCCATGCAGGCATCGCTTTCGGAATTAACTTTTGTCCAGGCATTTTCTGAAGGCATAAATGAAAGATCACTTTTTGAACCTGTGTTTGTAGTTTCTTCCCAGTCTGCAATTTTTTTGATTTCTTCAGTTTCATCTTCAAACAAGTCTAAGACAGATGCAGTTTCCATAAGACGGCGTTTACAAATATAATTCTGCCGCCCTTTCATAAGAATGAACTTTAATTTTTTACCAATGATTTTTTCTACAGCAGGAATATCTTTTTCGCAAAGCTGCTGCTGAAGGTTTATTGTACCTGTAGAAATAATAACACGTTCTTTATTCTGCAACGCCCACAAAAAAGAAGGAATAAGATAAGCATAAGACTTTCCAACACCAGTCCCAGCTTCAAATACCCCAATATGATTTTGATTAAATGTTTTAGCAATATTTTTAAGAAGTTCAATCTGGACAGGACGTTCTTCAAAAGTCTCAGACATCTTAGAAAGCGTTCCACCCGAAGCAATAAGCTCACCTGCTGATTCGCAATCAATTAGTTGTATCTCTTGAGTCTCTTGACTGTCAGTGTCTTCAAATTGTTCCATTCCCACCCAATTTTCTGGATTGCCACGTCGCTCCGCTCCTCGCAATGACGAACGCCGCTGCGAGCACATTAGTTGCAACGTTGCAGAGTTTTTGCGGTTTTTGCGTAGCAAAAATGCGAGCCGCTGCGAGCAAGCAAAATACTCTTAAACGAAAAACGCTCACCTAAGGTGAGCGTTTTTCGTTACATCTCCTAGCAGAATTGAACTGCTGTTGTCGGGATGAAAACCCGATGTCCTAACCACTAGACGAAGGAGACATACAGTAAAAAACTGTTATTAGAATATAACAGAATTAAACTATTTGGTCAATAGTATTACATATTCAAACCAAATTTCTTTGTAAGTTTTTCCTGGAGCACTTTACAATCTTCTACCGGCATACCAAGGTTTATTGCGTTATTCAAGTCGTTCATAGATTTTTCGTATTCCTGAATTTCGTAATAAGCCATGGCACGGCGGAAATATGTATGTGCCTGAAACTCATTGATTTCCAAAGATTTTGTATAATTCTGAATTGCCCATTCGTAATTTTTCTGAATTGCGCAAACAATTCCCTTGTAATAATAAGTTCTGAAAGCCTTAGGATCATATTGCAGACTTATATCAAAATCCTGAAGTGCGGCATCAAAATTATTCATGCTGAAATATGCCATACCTCTGTGCTTTCGGATTACTGCAATAATAGTTTTGTCTTTAGAAGAATCGAGTGCTTCAAGGATTTTTGAATAGATGACAACTGCTTCTTCAAGATTTCCGGCATTATGCTGATGAAGCGCATTTATAAGCATTTCATCAATTGTTCCATTCATATTAGGAGTTAGTCTGTTTATATCTTTTTCAACTTCTTTTGGTTTTTCGTCAATAAGACTGTCGGCAATATCATAAAAGCTGTGGCGTCGCTCTTCAAGTTCCTTTTGAATGCGGCTCTGATAATCGCGGATTTCCTGGAAGGTTATATCTGCCAGAGTGAGCATTGCATTAAGAGAAGCAAGCTTACGTCGTAAAGGTGTATCAAGCGGGTTGAACTCTGTTTTGTAAATAAGCTCGTGCTCTACTTCGGCCCAGGCATCCTGTAAGATTGTACGAATCTGAATTTCGCACACAAGATTATCTCCAAGAGGCTTTAAGTCATCGAACAATTCAATTTTTGGTTTACAGCTTTCCGGGATTTTTATAAGAACATGAATAGATTCATAACCGAATTCACTGAATTTTTTGTCGGCACCCTTTACTTCTATTTCTTTAATTTCAAATATTTTTTTAATCTGTTCAAGACCAAGCTGCATGTCTTCAAGGAATGCACAAATCATACGGATTCCCATCATATCTGTAAGCAATACAAGCGAATCGGAATCTTTGGTTTCTTCAGGTTTTAAACGCAGGATTTTTTTATAGTAACTGTTAAAACTTTTTACTCGGCTTTTATATGTAGGCTGTGCATTTAGTTTTATTTCTGCATGCAGAATATCAATAATATTTTCCATTACGATTGCAAAATATTCTGCATAAGATTCGTAGAGTTTTCTTATCTCCGCCTTTGAAGGTATTCCTGAATTGTTTTTCATATATTTATTATAAACTATATTAATGATAATGCAATCTAAAAAAAGATTCCCGGGTCAAGCCCGGGAATGACTTACATTGTCATTGTCGGGCTTGACCCGACAATCTCAAAAAAAAAGCACTCCCCTAAGGAAGTGCTTTTTTTCTATATTTTAGAGCTTACTTATTTGGCGTCTGCAGCCTGTCCAGCGTTACTCTGAGCGTTAGAATCAGAATCTTCGTACAAGCTAGATACGAAATCTTCTTCTGTTGCTAACTTAGACTTCTCAA
>JAFZLJ010000032.1 GCA_017551545.1 Treponema sp.
AGCCCCTTAATTAAACACAAGCTGTCTCGACCTAAAAACTACTTGCTCTTATGTCGATTTCTTCTAAGCATCTTCTTACGCTTATGTGTCGCCATCTTCTGGCGCTTTCTTTTCTTACCACAAGGCACGATGGCACTCCTACTTTATAAAGTTTGTATATTATTGCAAAAAATATGGGAATAGTCAAGCGGACAACGGACCATAAAGAAAATATACCCTCCCGTGGAAATAGCCTTCGGCCAACAGAGAAAGTTGTCCTCAGTCTATTTTCACTCCGGGTATATTTTAATGTGTTCTATATTCGATTGATTTTTTTATTATTTTTGCAATAGTATTCAAATCTTCTAAAGTGCCACCAAAAGGAACAATAATACTACCGGGGATGTCGCGGATGTAGGTGTATTGTTTTTTGGCGTATTTTCGGGTGTGGTGAATGATGGCATTTTTTATTTCTTCCTTGGTGGAATATTCGAACCATTCGTGGTAACCTATGGCTTTTAAGGCTGGGGAGTCTTTTGTGTAGCCGGACTCAAGGAGCGATTTTACTTCTTGTTCAAGGCCCTGTTCGAACATTTGGTTTACTCTTTCTTCTATTCTTTTGTACAAAATGTCTCTTGGAGGTTCCAGGACTATGAAGGTAAAATCATATTGTGGTCTTAAGGCTGGTTCTATGGCGTATTCGGTTCTTGTTTTGCCGGTCAGGTAGTAGACTTCCAGGGCGCGGCAGATTCTGTAGGCATCGTTCGGGTGGATTTTTCTGGCACTTTGGGGATCTATTTGCTGGAGTTCTTTGTACAGAGCTTCGTTTCCTTCATTTGCGATTCTTTGTTTTAATTTGTTTCTTAGAGCTTCATCGCTTATTGGGGTTTTGGCTACTCCATATAAAAAGTTTCTTATATAAAAACCTGTTCCTCCGCTTACAACCGGTATGTTTCCTCTTTCATAAATTTCTTTACAAAGTCGGTCGGTGGCGTCTACAAAATCGCTTACGTTGTATTGCTGGTCTGGGGTTAAGATATCTATAAGATGATGTGGGATTTGTTTACATAAAGCGGCGTCGGGTTTGGCGGTTCCAATGTCCATGCCTTTGTAGACGGCTTGGGAATCGGCGCTTATGATTTCTGCTTTAAAAAGAAAATGACTGCCCTGGGCACAAAAAAGTTCTTTTGTAAGGGCAGTCTTTCCGGAAGCTGTAGGTGCAAAAATTACGATTACAGGTATTTTGCTTTCCTGCATAGGCTTCATTTGATTACTGTTTTTCTTCGATTCTGTAATTTACAATATGATTGAAAAGCTGGCGTGCAGCAACACAAACTACTTTGTCCGAATTAGCAGCAATTTCAGGATCATTTACCTTTGCCATCTGATAAGCACGGCGGCTTGCGGCAACTGTAATTTCATAAATATTATCATCAAACTGAACAAGCTGTTCCAAAGGAAAAATCATTATAATACCTCTTAAAATAATAAAATATTTTAACAATATATTATTTTTAGGTCAATATATTTTAAATAAATCATATTTCGTGAATTCATATAGACTTTGTTCCCTCTCGTGGAAAATGTCTTCGGCCAACACAGAAAGTTGTCATTATATAGAACTATATATAATATTTTTTATTTTACGAGTTAACTCCCATGTGCCGGAATCAACCTTCTGCATTGTCATTACTATTACAAGTTTGTTTACAGGGTCTATACCAAGATATGGGCCTAGCCAGCCGTCCCAGCCGTATTCTCCTTTTGTTGTGATTGCTTTGCATTTGCCTGGTTCTTTTGCTATTCGTAAAAGGTTACAGTAGGTGTAGCCGCTTAAGTGTTCCATTTTCTGGTTGAACTTTTGCTGAAGGTCGTCGCGAAGCTGGGCCTGTGACATAAAATCTATTGTTGCACTCTGCAGAATCTGTTCTTTTTTGAACTGACCGCGGTTTACAAGCATAAGACCGAACTTCATGTAATCATCTATTGTTGAGCAAAGTCCTGCTCCTCCACTTTCAAAAGAAGGCGCATGGTCCATTGTGTATTGGATTCCAAGATTACAACCTTCAAAAGCTTCGAGTGCGAACTTTCCTGGTGCTGCTTCATCCGGGATTGTTTTATAGACTTTAGAAAGTCTTGGCTGCTTTGGTGCAGGAACATAAAAAGCTGTATCATCCATTCCAAGTGGTGCAAAAATGTTTTCCTGTAAAAACTCGCTGAACTTTTTGCCGCTTACCTTTTCTATAACTGCGCCAAGAATATCAGCAGAAAAACCATACTGATAGTCTGTTCCGGGTTCAAAGTTCAAAGGAATGCGTGCAATCTTCTTAGCAAAATCCTGAGTAGTAATTTTACAAGGCCCTGCCACATCTGCATTAAGTTCATTTATCAAAATAGATGTCTGATGTTCACCATAAGTGCTGCCTTCCCAATAAGCACCATAGCCATAACCGCTAGTCATATTAAGAAGGTCCTGAATAAGGATAGGTCTTGCTGCAGGATGAGAAGTTCCAGTTGGTCCAGTATCATTAGAAACAGTAATATCTGCAAATTCCGGCAAAATATCCTTAAGCTGCCCGGCCAGATCAAGCTTTCCCTGCTCAATTAACTTATAAGCCGCAACAGCAGTAACAGTCTTACTCATAGAATACATGCGGCAAATAGTATCGCGTGTATAAACCTTTTTTGCAGCCACATCCGAATACCCCGACTGCCAGTAGCCAACCTCTTTATTGTCTTTATAAACAAGAACATTTACACCCGCCACCTGTTTCGTTTCCACATAATGATCCAACGTATCTTGTATTCTTGCCAAAATCTTTTTTTCCATTTTGTTTTCCTTTCCCATATTATGCCCCATAAATTACGAAAAAAATAGTAAAATCGTATTTATAAATATGAAAATTCCTCTGAAAAAGTCTGGGTACGGAGTAGAAAATGGTGGTTGACTACTTCTGAGAATTTTTGGCGGATGCCATCGAATAAATCCGAGGATTTGCGAAGCAAACCGCAGGATTTAATCGAGTAAAAAATTGCTCAGCCGTAGGCGACCATCATTTTCTACGGGAGTACCCAGACTTTTTCCTTAAAAATTTCCCCATATTTAAATAATTTTTTCTATTTATTTTATCCAATTTTCGTTTATAATATAGTAAAAGGATTAACAAAATGGAAAATAAAGATTTGATTGCGGCCGGAAAGGCTGTTTTAGGTATTGAATTTGGTTCAACACGTATTAAGGCTGTGTTGATTAATGAAAAATATGAACCAATTGCCGGTGGTTCCTACACCTGGGAAAACTCCCTTGAAAACGGCATCTGGACTTACCCTCTTACACAGATTCACGAAGGACTCCAGACCTGTTACGCAGAACTTAAAAAAGACGTACAGGAAAAATATGGCGTAAAACTTACAAAGTTCCGCGCCGGTGGTATTTCTGCCATGATGCACGGTTACCTTGCTTTTGATAAGGACGAAAATCTTCTTGTTCCATTCAGAACATGGCGTAACACTATTACAGGAGAAGCTTCACTCAAGCTTTCTGAACTTTTCAATTTCCCTGTTCCTGAGCGCTGGTCAATCAGCCATTTTTATCAGGCAATTCTTAAGAATGAAGCTCACGTTCCACAGATTAAAAACGTTTATACTCTTGCAGCATATATTCACTACATGCTCACCGGCCAGAAGGTAATAGGTGTTGGTGATGCATCTGGAATGTTCCCTGTAAAACTCAACGGTTCAAAGGCAGATTACAATGCTGAATATATTGCTAAGTTTGAAGCTTTGCCAGAAGTTTCTAAGTTTGGATTCAAAATTAACGAAGTATTCCCTAAGGTTTTGATGGCCGGTGAAGCTGCCGGAACATTGACAGCAGAAGGCGCTAAGTTCCTTGATCCAAGCGGAGACCTTGAAGCAGGTATTCCATTCTGTCCTCCTGAAGGTGACGCAGGAACAGGTATGGCTGCAACAAACAGTGTTAAGGCAAAGACCGGTAACATCAGTGCCGGAACTTCTGTATTCAGCATGGTTGTATTGGAAAAAGACCTTGCCAACGTTTACCCGGGCATTATTGATATTGTTACTACTCCGGACGGATACCCTGTTGCTATGGTTCACTGTAACAACTGTACAGGTGAACACAACTACTGGATGGATCTTTTCTACGAAGTTGCACAGACTATGTGCGGTAATGATATTCCAAAAATCGGAAAGTTCTTTGATGATTTGATTAATAAGTCACTCGAAGCAGACAAAGATTGCGGCGGACTTCTGGCTTACAACTACCTTTCTGGTGAAACAATCACAGGCTTTACAAGCGGACGCCCTCTTTTTGTACGTGCAGAAAACGCTAAATTCAACATTGCAAACTTTATGCGTGTTCAGATGTTTGCTTCTCTTGGTGCTTTGCGTGCCGGAATGGATATTCTTTATGATAAGGAAAAAGTTCCTGTAGAAAGCATGACAGGTGCCGGCGGATATTTCAAAACAGAAGCTGGTCTTAAATACATGGCAGCTGCAATGAAAACAAGCGTAAGTGCCATGGAAACAGCCGGTGAAGGTGGTCCATGGGGTATGGCTCTTCTTGCAGCCTACAGCGCAAACAGCAAGGGCAAAGTTCTTCCAGACTTCCTCAACAGCGAAGTATTCGGCTCATGCAAAAAGACAACCTCTGCTCCTGAAGCAGAACTTGTTGAATCATTCAACATTTACTTTGAGCGCTATATGAAAGGACTGAACATTGAGAAGGCAGCAGTAGAGTGCCTATAAATACATGGATTGCCACGTCGCTGCACTCCTCGCAATGACGGTGACGACAAACGTCATTGCGAGCGAAGCGAAGCATTCCACATTGGAGAATACATATGACTTACGAAACAATTCGTCTTCAGGCTTACGAAGCCAATATGAAAATCCCTGAGAACCATCTGGCTCTCTACACCTGGGGAAACGTTAGTGCCTTTGATAAGGACAAGGGCGTTTTTGCAATCAAACCAAGTGGAGTTCCTTATCCTGAACTTACCCCGGAAAGCATGGTAATCATTGATCTTGACGGAAACAAGGTAGATGGAAGCATGAATCCTTCGAGCGACACCCCTACCCACGCAGTTTTGTACAAAGAATTTGCTGTTAACAAGGGTGCAGAAGTTGGCGGAATCATTCATACACATTCTACCTTTGCTGTAAGCTGGGCACAGGCTGTAAAAAGCGTACCTCTTTTTGGAACTACGCATGCAGATCATATCCAGAAATCTATTCCATGTACTCCATACCTTAGCAAAGAGGCAGTTGAATCAGACTACGAAAAGGAAACAGGCCTGCTCATCGTTAAGCATTTTGCAGAACTTGGACTTAATCCTAGTGAAATAAACATGGTGCTTTGCGGTGGACACGGACCTTTTGCATGGGGCAAAACTGCAGAAAAAGCTGTTTACAACGGAACAGTTCTGGAAGAAATCTGTAAGATGGCCTTGAATACCCTTGCGCTTAATCCACAGGCTACACCGCTGCCGGATTATATTGTTAACAAGCATTATATGCGTAAGCATGGACCTAATGCTTATTACGGACAGGGTAAATAAACTCCGCAGTATAAATGCAACGTTCATATTATACTAAAGCAATAGTTCTTAACCTTAAAGAAACAGGTGAAAACAATAACTCTGTTACTCTTTTAACCCCCGATAAAGGTGTTATTTATGCAACTCTTTACGGGGGTCCTAAGTCTAAGCTGCGCTCTCTTGTTGCTCAGTGGCATTCTGGAAAAATCTGGCTTTATGATAATCCCGAAAAAAAACAGACTAAAATAAGTGATATGGAAGTTTCAAACTATCACGAAACATTCGGGCAGGATCTTTTTAAGATGTACGCTGCGTCTTTAGCAGCAGAAATTGCAATCAAAACTCGTTGTGCAGGAAGCCCGGAGCAATGTTATAAGCTTGTACTTGGCTTTTTAGACGGCATGGAGCTTTGCGACGAAGAACAATCGCGGCTTGGATTAATACGGTTTTTATGGCGATATTTAGCACTTATGGGCGTACAACCGGAAGCAGATGAGGACGGAGTATTTGCACCAGAAGCCGTTTCGTATTATAATGGTAGTATTAGTTCAAAAGCGGTGGGTTATTTAACAGCAATATCACATTTAGAACCTTCAAAAGTACGCCAGCTGAGTGTTTCTTTAAACACCTACCATGAACTAAAAGATTTTGTATTTTTCCTTATCTCAAGTAATCTTGGGGCTGAGTTAAATACAATTAAAACCGGAATAGGGATATTATAGATTGTCGGGTCAAGCCCGACAATGACATATGGGTGGGGAAAATTGAATAATTGGATTAAAACTCCTGTCACAAAACAGCAGATAGAGCCTTTATGTACAAAATACAATATTGACCAGCTTCTCGCTTCAATTTTTGTACGCCGTGGCATAACTACAGGACAGGATATTCTTTACTACCTCGAAAGCGATTTACGATTCCAGCACAATCCTTTTTTATTTAATTCAATGGAAGATGCTGTTGAACGCATAACTCAGGCAGAAGAAGAAGGTGAAAAAGTTCTGATTTTCGGTGACCGCGATGTTGACGGCGTTACCAGTACTACAATTCTTTATGAATACTTAAAACAGCGTGGACTTGATGTTCAATGCAGACTTCCTCTTGAAAGCGACGGCTATGGACTTTCTAAAAAAGCAGTTGAAGATTTTGCTGCTCAGGACGGAACACTTATTATTACAGTAGACTGCGGTATTTCAAACTTTGAAGAAATTGAATATGCAGCTTCTCTTGGAATAGACGTAATCATTACAGACCATCACAATGCTCCTGAAAATCTTCCACAGGCTGTAGTAATTCTTGATCCTAAAGAACCAGATTCGGGCTACCCTTTTGCAGATATTTCCGGAGCAGCTGTAGCTTACAAACTAGTTTCTGCCCTGCGCTTTTCACATTCAGATTTTTATAATTCAGAAATTTGTATTCTTGACATCGGGGCACCCCCTGAGCCTGTCGAAGGGCAATCGGTTTCAATTCACTGCCTGAAAATCCGCAACCTTGCCAAAGTTAAAGAACTTCACGAAACAATCACACCAGGCAAAACTTCAATTTACGACTTAAAGCTTCCATACTTTTTACAAGGTCAGGTTATCTACGCGTGGGATGCAAACAAAACAAAATCAGAGCTTGCCCAGATTTTTGGAAACGGAATAGAATTCAACATTTACGATTTACGAAGTGAAATTGCTCAGGTTATTCCATCTGTAAAAAATCTTTCTGAAGAACAACTTAACAATTCTTCAACAATTGCAAAATACAGCGAAGACACACCAGACATCCTTGAAACGCTTTACAACATTTATGTTACCTACTGTTATAAATCAATCAGCATAAAAAACAAAAATTATCTTTCAAGCGAACGACGCGATCTTCAGCTTGTAGCACTTGCAGCAATTGCAGACATCATGCCGCTTAAAAATGAAAACAGACTTTTTATAAAAGCAGGTATTGATTCAATTAAAAAAGATGGTCCGCGCCCAGGGCTTGCAGAACTTTTCAGCCAGCTTAAAATCAATACAGAATCACTCACCTCTGTTGATATTTCATGGACAGTAACACCAGCCCTCAATGCAGCGGGACGACTTGGCCAGGCAGATGTTGCTCTTGAGCTTTTAATAAACGAAGATCCAAGAAAACGAAACGAGCTTGCCGTAAAAATATATGAGCTTAATGAACAGCGTAAAGATCTTGTAAACAAAGCCGCCTGGAAAATAAAGGATACTGTTCAATCAAATATAACTCAGAATCAGGAAAAGCTTTGTGTAATTATTGATGAAGAAATTCACCCTGGAATTACAGGTAACCTTGCCGGAAAAATAATGCAGGAAAAAAATGTTCCTTCAATAATCATCACGCAGTCAGATGGTGTTTATAAAGGTTCCATGCGAAGCTGCCGCGGATTGATTACTACAAGCTTCCTTGCCGACTTTGGTGATTTCTTTATTAATTACGGTGGTCATAATGCTGCTGCAGGATTCAGTTTTGAAAGCAGCAGGCTTGAACTTTTTAATAAAAAAATCCAGGAAATAATACCTTCTATAAACTTAGAAGAAGAAAATCTCGATATTAATATTGATGCAGAAATTCCTCCGGAATTACTTAAACCAGAGTCGTTTGAAATTATAAACAAACTGGAACCTTTTGGAGCCGAAAATAAGGAGCTTCTGCTTGTAACTAAAAACATAAAGCTTTGTGATGCAATGGTTCAGGGAAAGAAAGAACCATATTCACTTAAGCTTGTTTTTGATACAGGAAAAAATAAGTTCCCGGGAATGTTCTTTGGACAAGCCCAGAGACTTAAGCAGGATATTCAGGTTGGTCAAAACTATGATATTCTGTATACAATGGTTTTCAATTATTTTAATGGTTGTAAAACCCCTCAATTCAGATTAAAGGAAGTACGAAAGTCATGATTAAAATTAAAAAAATTCTTTTAGCACTTGCAGTATTTGCTCAGATTTCTTTTTGTTTTGGAAAAACAGCATTTTTTTCTTCTGAAAATTATAACCTTACAGTAACTTACAATGAAGTATTAGTTCCTGGTGATGCCATATTTGTTCGAATGGCTGTTACACTTCCTAAGAATCATAAAAAAACTAAAAACGATTCCGAAAAGAAAGGAGCTCTCCAGCTTTATCAGGATAAAAAAGTAATTGAAAAAGCAAACTTCTATTCAATTGGTAAGAAAAAATCTAATCAGACATATACAGACATGCTTTGCGGTGTTCCGGTTTCTCCTTGGATTACAGGCGGAAACTTTTATTTAAAAGTTATCTTCTCATTTGGTGAAGATGAAACAGGAGAATTTGTTCTTCCTCTTACTTTTAAAGCACGCAAATGGAATGAAGAAGTTATTGAACTTGACGCCGTTAATACTGCAATAAAAACAGACACAAGTCCTGAACGCACAGCACAAATTGAAAAGCTTAATAATATTCTTTTTACAACAATGCCCGAGGATGTTTATACACTTAAGAAATTTATTTGCCCTACAACGTCGACCAGATACACAGCCTGGTTTGGCGACAGACGTACCTATGCTTATTCAAACGGAAAATCATCTACGTCACTTCACTACGGAAACGATTATGGAATTCCTGAAGGTTCAGAAGTTCGTGCCTGTGCCGACGGAAAAGTTGTTATGGCCGAAAACCGTATTTCTACAGGCTGGTCTATTGTAATTGAACATCTTCCTGGCCTTTACAGTCTTTATTATCATCTTTCTGAAATGAACGTTAAAGAAGGTGATATTGTAAAGCAAGGCGATTTGATTGCTAAATCTGGTCAGACCGGTCTTGCGACAGGACCACATCTTCACTGGGAAATGAGATTAAACGGAAGCGCAGTAAGACCTGAATTCTTCCTTGAAGATTTTACTTTTGACGAAGAAAACTAGATTTCTCTGACAACAATCTGACCGTCAGATAAAATTTCTATTGAATAATAAATATCATTTTTGCAGTTAGAAAGGTCAACTGAATAAGTTGTAGTATGTCCGAACATTGGAACTACAAGAAGCTTTTTATTTGCAAAACGTGATATTTTGTATAATTCCTGTCTGTCGTAAAGCGTAGAATTGTATCCAAGAAGAAGACACTGACCGTTGTCATCATAATATTTTTCAAGTGATGTTCCGCCTTTTCTGTCTTTTCTTGTTTCAAGTATTCTTTCCTTACCATATATTCTTGAAGGAAAAAGAAAGTAGTTTCCTTTAAATGCTGCTTCTTCAAAATCAACTGCAAGATAATTTCCAGACCACGAGCGTTCTATTACAGCAATTTCATTTCCGGCTTTATCTACAATACTGAATGATGCACTTATAGTGTTGCCATCAAGCGAAGAAGATGAACCGTAAATTCGAACTCTTAAAAATTCCTGCTGATTTGTCTGTTTTACCCTTGAAGCTGCACCATATAGAGAAATAAATGTTGCAAACACAAAAACTACCCAGGCAAAAATGAGCATACATAAAATAGTTATGAGAAATTCTTTTATTGTATTATTGTTTTTTTCGCTCATAAAAGTTTTAAGAACTGCTCCTCTGTAATTACTGGTATGCCAAGGGCCGCTGCCTTTACGTTTTTGCTTGAACCGCTTGTTGTGTCATTTGTTACAAGATAAGTCAAGTCTTTAGTAACAGAAGATTTACATACACCACCGTTTTGTTTTACAAGCTGTTCTGCATCCTGTCTTTTCATTGTAACAAGCTCGCCTGTAAAGCAGAATGATTTTCCTTCAAGCTTACCGCCTGCATTTGATTCAATTGTAATTATTCCGTCCTGAACAAGCCGTCTCATTTCTGCAGCGTTTTCCGAAAGTCCCTGAACAATTGAATGTGCCATAACTTCTGCAAAACCATACACGTCTGCAATCTGATCTTCTGTTGCAAGCAAAAGCTTATCTAAAGTTTTAAAGCCAGCCTGAACAAGTTTTTCTGCAAGAGTTTCGCCAAAACCTTCTATATCAAAGCCTGCAAGGAACACAGGAAGCGTCATATTCTTATGAGCTTGTATACTTTTGTAGACTTTTTCTGCACCAAGTGAACGTTTTTCGTTTTCCATGCTTTCTTCATTCAAAAAGTATGGAACAAGGTCCTCTACAGTAAGCGAATAAATATCAGAAATGCATGTAAGCCGTTTATCTTTGAAAAGCTGTGTTATAAGGGTTTCACCAAGGTCCCGGATATCTACAGTCTGAACAAACTTTAATAACTGATGAAGCACACGCTTTGAACATTCTTTATTCGGGCAGTAAAGTCTAGAACCTTCATCTACAAGCGCAGTTCCACAAGTTTCGCAAACAGATGGGAATATAATTTCGCTTGTCTGAATATCTTTTTCTTCTACAACGTTTTCAATCTTAGGAATAATTTCACCGCGCTTTACAACAACAACATGACTTCCAATCCGTACACCAAGCTTACGCATTGTATCTGGGTTTGCAAGGCTTGCACGCTGAACTTTTGTTCCGTTTAGCTCTACTTCATCAAAAATTGCAACTGGTGTATAAGTTGCACCGCTTTGGCTCCACTCTACTTCGCGTAAAACAGTTGTAGCCTCTTCCAGAGAAAACTTAAATGCAATCTGTCTGTCAGGGCGCGCACGTGAAGCATCTTCATAGTCAATGCGGTTCTCTTTTACAACAAGGCCGTCTATATCGTATTCAATATCCTTGCGCTCTTCCATTATTTTTGCACGGTATGCAATTACACGCTCGGCATTTTTACATATAACAAGACGAACTACATTAAAACCGCAGTTCATAAGCCAGGCAATCTTTTCTTTTTCGTTTGTAAAATATGACTGACCGTTTGTACTTAAGGCATCGTAAACTATAAGCTTAAGATATTCGCTACCTGTTCCGTCCTTGCGTTTCATAAGTCCGTTTGCAGCATTGCGGCAGTTTGCTTTATCGCTGAAGTATTTTTTATGAACTTCGTGAGTCATTATAACTTCACCGCGGATTCCACCTGTAAAAGGAACAAGTTCGCCGTCTTTATAAATTGCAGCATTTACGCCGCCCATCTTTTTTGCGTTTGCAGTAATGTCATCGCCAATGCTTCCGTCTCCGCGGGTAACAGCGCGAACAAGGTAACCGTTTTCATACTGAAGTTCAAGTGAAGCACCGTCAAGTTTATATTCAACAAGATATTCTTCGTATTCATGCTTGGCGGCCCAGGCCATAAACTGTTCAGGGTTAGCAGCCTTTTCCTGGCTTCCCATTGGCATAACGTGATGGATTTTTTCAAAGTTACCTGAGTCTGCACCAACCTTCTGCAAAACGGGATTCTGCGGATCAAGCGCTTTTAATTCATCCCAAAGTGCATCAAATTCTGCGTCGCTTATTTCACCTTCGCCGTTATAATAAGAGGTCTGATATTTTACGATTAATTTTTCAAGCTCAGAAATGCGTTCTTTCATAAACAGTCTCCGCTTTAAGCATTTTGTTTTTCGAACAGTATTTCTGTAATTTTTCTGTCTGCAGCCATACCCTTTCGCTCAAACTTTGTCATTGCACGCCAGTCCTGAGGTTCGGCATAACCGTCGTATTTGTTTTTTAAGTTTGGAGTATCTGTAAGCTGTTCAAGAGCAAATTCTGCATATTCAATAATATCTGTTACAAAATAAATGTAGCCGCCTGGGGTGAGCTTTTGTGTAAATAAATCTGTATTCGGGCGCTGTACAAGTCTTCGTTTGTGATGGCGTTTTTTTGGCCAAGGATCAGGGAAGAAAATATGAAATCCATTTACCGAGTTATCGCCAATCATTGTGTCTAAAACATCAAGAGCGTCATATTCAATTATATAAAGATTTTTAAGTTCAAGCCTTTTTATTTCGCTTAAGACTTTTCCAACTCCGGGCTTATGAACTTCAATTCCAAGATAATTAATATCCGGATTCTGCTGGGCAATTTTAATTGTTGCATCACCCATACCAAATCCAATTTCTACAATGATTGGATTTGTGTTTCCAAAAATATCTACAAAGTTTAATTTTTTGTTTTCGTAAGGAATACACCAGGCAGGTGAAAGTTCGTTATAGGAACGTTCCTGTGCTGCAGTCATTCTGCCGGAACGCATAACATATGTTTTTACAGTTCTGCGATGTTCAGCAGGAGTATTGGGTAAAGGGTCTGTGTCTGATTTTTTATTTTCCATATTAATTTCCCGGTACAACCTTTTCTAACGGCATATTACAAATTACTGTGCCGTTCTGACCAATCCACGATTCCTGAAACTCTACTGCATTAGGGTAATTATTCCAGATTCCGCGTGCATCTTTTAATTCTGCTGTTCTTGGTCCGTAATAAATTATTTCGTTTTCGCTATTATAAACTTTTAACATTTTTTCACCATAAAAGTTCTGGGAAAGATCTTTTCCTTTTACTGTATATGGTGTTTTATCATAAACTAATGTTCGCTTTATTTCTTCCTGTTCATCGTCTGACTGATGAAAGGTAATTGTATATTCACCGAATGGAATCTGTTCATTTGCGGGCATAACAAGATTTGTTGTTCCGCAATATGTGTTTTTGTCGTCGGCAGCAAGAATTAAATCTGTTGCTTCCCATACATATTCATTCTGATCACAAGTTACAATAATTGAATCGAACCTTCTTGGGTTTGAATTTGTTTCTACAAAAATACTCAATCTTGCCTTAGGAAAATCATCATAGCTTGAATAATCAAAAATTACAGAGCAGCTTGTATTATGAATCTGAGGAACAGTATTTGAACAGGAAATAAATGTTACTGCCAGGACAGCTAACAGAGAAACCAGATTATTTTTGAAAAAAGTTTTACCCATAAATTAGAAGTTAAAGTTTAACGTAATAACGGTAAGCTCACTTGCAGAGAACTGATTAACCAGAGATTCAAATTTAACATTAACCTTCTTGCAGGCATCATCAAGATAAGAAAGATAGTACAAGCCCAAATCTGTTCCTTCCTGTCCGTCTGGTAATTCGCGGTAGAAGTCAATAAGTGTTTTCTTTGCTGTATTTGATGATTTTGCGTTGTCAATGTTTTCTTTTACTTCCTGGAATTCGTCGTCTTTGTTGTAAAGTGTAATTGAAAGTTTACCCTGTTTACCAATTGATGCAGAACCACCACCAAGCTTCCATGAAATAAATACAAGTTCGTGATTACGCTGAAGCTCTGCTACAATTTTTGCACGAACTTCCGGATCAAAAATCAAAGCGTCAATATCTTCAACATCCTGGTACATGTTTCTTGCTTCTTTACGGATATTTGTGTTTTCATTGTTGAGCGCAAGTTCCATTACCATTACCGAAATATATTCTGCAACCTTAGATTTTTCCATGTATGAACTGAGCAGGTTACGGATAGCAATAAACATTTCGTTTGCACCGTCTGCCTTATGGAACAAAGTAATAATATACCAGTTCATAAGTCCAAGTCTGTTCATAAACTTTTCTGACATAAGAAGATAGATATTTTTTTCTTCATCAGAATAATCCGGATTAGTCATAATTGCTTTCCAGATTGGATCCAGAATGCTTCGGCGTGTCTGCTGAATGACTGTCTCTTTATTTTGAAGGATTGAGCGTAACTGTCGTTCACTCATCTTTGTTTTTTCATCAATAAGATGCGAAGGATTTGCGCGGTTATGCTTTCTAACACATTCACACTGAATAAGAGCTGCATAAACATCACGGTCAAACTGTTTGTAAAGCAGAGAGTAAACTACAACCTTAGAAAGGTCCATTACTTCCTGACGTGAAGAAACAAATTCGGACATAGAAATTTCAATTTTTGAAATGTAGTCCAAAAGAATCATGCTTTGAATTGACTGTGGAGAGAATTTATTTAATGAAATACCATATTCATCAACGTTATCAGCCAGGCGGAATCGCATAAGCTTTTTATTGTGACTGATAAAATTTGAAGCACCATCTTCGGTAAGTATGACTTTAAGAGGTAGTTCAATAATAAATTTTTTGTCGGATGCGCTCATTTCACCTTCTCAGAAACTTTTTGTTATTACCCTATATTATACACTATGGGTCTTGCATTGTAAACACTTAAATAATAAACTGAATGTGAATGAAACCTTTTACAAAATCATTTTTAGTGATTTTTCTTCTCCTTTTTGCTGCAATGCCTCTTTGTGCACAGAATACATGCACAGAATTATTTGCATTTCTGGATAAAAAAGGGTTTCAACCACAGGTACAACTACTTACAGCAGGTGGCACCAACAATCTTCCTTACAATATTATCGTCAACTTTTCCCCGGAAGACACAAAAAGTGAGCATAATTTAGTTCTTTTCTTTGATCTTGAGCAGGGATACATGTGGCGGAACAATATAAGCGTGGCAATGGAGGAATTAAAGACTAAAAATTTCAATTCTTCAGTAGTTTTCTGTTATAAAAGCCGTCTGGACTTGCCAAGGGACAACATTATTTATGGTTCCCAGGTTTACGCAGAAAATCTTAATTCAAACAGCTCAAACGATGTGTTTATTTTTAATCTTGCGGCTGCAAAAAACTCCATTATTACAGGTAGTAATAAATATCACTCGCCTTCCTGGATGCTTAAAGACTTATTTGATGCCTTCAGTGATGCCAGAATTACAGAAGGATTACCTGTTGTTTATATAAGCCAGGTTGCAGATTATACCTTTTCAAACGACAAAACTTTTCTTGCTTTTATAGAAAATGAAATTCCATGTATCTGGGCAGATGTAAGCGAAGCAGATAAAATAAATATTATTCTTAAAACCTGCATAGATAATTATGAAAAATCTTCTCAAAAGCCTTATGATTCTCATTCGTTTATGTTCCGCCTTTTTGGACACAGAATCTGGCTTTCGGAATTCAGAATCATTAACTCTATCATTATTATAATAATCATGGGATTTTTGTTTGTATTCTGCATTGGTTTTATTAACAAAAATCTTAAGCGTGAATTCTGGCAGGAAATAAGCACTATCTGGTATACGCTTCCTATTATTTATATTTTTTCATACGTGGGCTTTTTCATAGGCAGAGGGCTTTATAAGCTATTTATAAACCCAAACAGCTTGAATTACACAGTCTTTGGTTTTATTGTCCTTCAAATTTCAACAGCCACTTTCCTTGTATCTGCATTCTTTATGCTTAACCTTTCGTTCCAGAAAAAATACACTACCCGCTCGCTCGACTTTCTTCTTGTAATAGATACGTTTATTAATCTTGTAATATTCACTCTACTTGATATTTCTCTATTCCCGCTTTTTCTTTTGATTTTCTTTGTTTCTGTTATTTCGCTTATATTCAGAAGAAACTGGATTCACATTGTTCTTTTTGTATTCCTTATAATTCCGTTTATTCCATATATAAATGCGCTTTTTACAGTTTCAGACAAAGCAAGTCTTCATGAAGTTCTTATTGCAAGTAATTCTCTGCCGTTCTTATTATCTTTAGTTCTGCTTCCTGTTTATCTTATGTGGCTTAGAATTTTAAACTCAATGAAAAAGCGATATGCAAAAAAAAGAATCTATGCTTGTGTTATTGCATTGGCATATACTGTTATAATCCTTTTGCTTTTTGTTACGAACAGAATCTTTTTTACAGGCAAAAAAGAAATTCAAAACTCAATAAAAATCACTGAGCTCCAGCCGGAGAATTCAGCGGCTTTTGATTTTAATATAAGCTGCAGTAACCGCTCTGTTTTTGAAGATATAATCAGGCAGATAAAAATTACTTCTTCTATTGTTCCGGCTTATACAAGTGTAAAAATCATTTCTGAAAACCCTGTTTTATATTCAGAAAATGATTATATTCATAACAATCAAAGCGAAGCAGAATTTCTACTCCCGCTGTATCCGTCTGACAAACTTGAATTTAATTATGGAACTGACCAGAAAAATCAGACAATTTTAGTTGAACAGATTTTTTATTCAGAAGCCGAACAACAATATTATTCAATTACAAAATCTTTTTTTACACAGGACAATGAATGAATAGCGAAGATAAAAGAATAAAACATTATTATCTTCACGCAGACCTTGATGCTTTTTTTGCTTCGGTAGAACAGCTTGATCATCCGGAGTATAGAGGCAAACCTGTAATTGTAGGCGGAAAACCGGAAGACAAAAGAAGTGTAGTTTCTACAGCCTCTTATGAAGCACGCGTTTATGGAGTTCATTCTGCAATGCCTACTGCAAAAGCGTATCAACTTTGTCCACAGGGGATTTTTGTTCACGGAAGAATGAAACGCTACTCAGAACTTTCGTACCAGATAATGCAGATTTTTTCTGACTTTTCGCCAGATGTTCAGCAGATGTCTATTGATGAAGCTTTTATTGATTTAACCGGAACTGAAAAGCTTTTTGGCCCGCCGGAAGAAACTGCTCGTAAAATCAAAGAAAGAGTAAAAAAAGAAACAGGCCTTACAGTTTCTATTGGCCTTGCTCCTACAAAATATCTTGCCAAGCTTGCAAGCGACATGAAAAAACCAGACGGCTTTTACATGATTGAAGAAGGTTCTGAAGAATCATTCATGCTTAATCTTCCGCTTAAAAAAGTCTGGGGCATTGGCGACAAAACTTATGAAGCATTAAAATCTGCTGGTCTCAGGACAACCCGTGATATTCATGAAAAGACACTTGACGCCCTTACCTTTATGTACGGGCAGAATACCGGAAGCTTTTTATATAATGTTGTACGCGGAATTGAAACAGTTACCTTTGACCGCAAAACTAAAAGTCATTCTATAAGTAACGAAACTACATTTCCTTTTGATTTAACAGACCCTTATACTGCAGAAACTGCCATGCTTGAATTATGTCATTCTGTAATATTCAGGCTTTTAAAAGAAAACGGTTTTTCGCGCACAGTTCAGGTAAAAATCCGTTACGAAGATTTTTCTACAGTTTCAATTCAGCAGACATATCCACAGTCTATTCTTACACTCGACGGCTTATATGAAGCTGCAAAAGAACTTTTCGAAAAAAAATATGAACGCGGCCGGGGAATAAGACTTCTTGGCATAGCTCTTGAAAATATTGAAAAAACAGAACGCACATATCAGCCTGGTCTTTTTGATGATGGCAATGAAAAAAAGCAGAATGTTGAAAAAGCAATTTTGAACCTTGAAAAAAAGCATCCAGAAATAAAAATCCACAAGGCTAGAATGCTTGAAAATCTGAACGAAGGAATAAAGCAGATAATTACTTTTATTGGGCTTTGTTTTTTATGTACTTTTGGCAGCATGAAGGCCTTTGCACAGGAACAGACTTCCGAAACTAAAAACTATGAAATTACAGGAAGCTGGACCGGTGTTATGAAAGGCTCCGTAGATACTACTTTTGGTTTGGGTAACCCGTTTGGTATAAGCGCCTTGCCACCTGTTTTTGATACAGAAGTTGATCTTAGTGCAGTTATAAATATCACTCCGCAGTTTTACTTTCAGATGGAGTTCTTAGACAAATTTAAAAACAACACCTACACTCTTGGCTATAAAGGAAAAGGTTATTTAAATGAGTTTAAGTTTTCTAACAGAAACATAACTTTCCCCCAGGATTATTCTTCTGCAATAAACGGTTATTCAATTGCAGGTGGTAAAAACGAAGCTCCCGGTGTAATGCTTCACTTTGATGATTTTGATACAAAAAAATGGAAAGGTGATTTTCTTGTACGCTATGATATGACAGAGCAAAGGACTGCACTTTTTTACGGCAACAACAGCGTAAAAGATACAGTTACCGAATTATACAATTATGCAAAATCAAACACTTTTGTAATTCCTTCAGACGCCTTGTTCCATATACGAGATGTTTATATTCAGTCATCAGCCGGCAATGTAAGGAGTTCGGACGGTTTAAACTTTTACAGGCTTACTCAACTTGAATACATAATTGACACAAACAGACATCTGCTTATTATTTCTGATTCAGTTACTAATTTAATAAAGGCAGATACCACACCGTATATTCTCATAACCTTTGATAACGATTCACAATGCCAGATTCTTTTAGATGACACAGGTGCATATAATACTCCCGGAACTTTTGCAGGAGACACCCAGGTATTTTTCAGTTCACAGAATCCTGCCATAGATTTGTCTGCTTATTCCACACTTGATTTAAACAGTCTTACAAAATCAATAGACGGAAAAACAGGTTATATAATTCAGTCTCCGGAAAGTTTTTCTCCTTACATCTGTGCAAACTCATATAAAATTACAGGAAACCAGGCAGTTGAATTTCTTGTAAAAAACAGAGAAACAGAAGCAACTGAACAATACTACCTTGCCCGTGTTAAAAATGATTTTTATTATTTACAGACAGACTGGTTCGAAGAACAGCAGGAATATGCAGCCGTACAAAATCTTAATGATTCAGGCAATATAAATAATCCGCTTGCTCCATCTTACAGATTCCCTTTTGCAGACACTTACCCTCAGGTATATCTTGAAAAAAAGCCTGAACTTTCACTTGTCTTTGCACAAAGAAACATTACACCGGTAAAACAGTTTGACATTGGTAAAAAAGCTTCGGCCGGTTCTGTTCGTGTTTATAAAAACGGAGTATTGATTTCCGGTGCTGTTTATGACAGCGGCACAGGCTTTGTAGATTTACACGAACCAGTAACTGAATTTGATAAAATCTATATTGTTTACGAAGAAGAAAACTCAGACAGTTCAAGCGGCTTTGTAACTACAGGGGCTGGTTTTGCATATAACATCTTCCCTTCCCTTGTTTTTGACACAAGCTTTACAGGAAAGTATCAGGCTTCGCAATCATTCGAAGATGTTTCAAAAAATTCTTTTTCTGCCTTAACAAACGGAATAAGCTGGAATGGAAACAACCTTACAATGTATGAAGCAGTTTCTACAGCAATAGAAACTCAAAAAGATACAGCAAATACCTTTATTACAAAAAACGAAGCAGGCATAGATTATAAAAATAAAAACACAAAAACAGAAATCCAGGCAGTTTCTTCACAGGGAATTGCAGTTAATACAGGAACAGGTACAAAAGCTTCTGATTACGTAAGAACAAGTTTTAAAGGCGAACAGACATTCTTTGACATCAAAGCCGGCGCAGATCTTTCTCTTTCTTATTTAGATCTTCTTACTGCAGGCCATTCTCTAACAACGCTAAAACCTTTATTCAACATTTTTGATTTTGGCGAGCTTTACAGATTCACAAATGATTCGCTTGAAAAAAAGGATTATTTATCTGTGAGCATTAAGGATTATTTTTCTATTCTTGGAGAAACAAGTGCAGGGACAGGAACAAATACTCAAAAGCAGAATTATCTTGCCCAGCTTTCTGCAGGTTTTAAAACAGACAATACTTCGCAAAGAACAACCTTTAAGTTAACGACCCAGCAGCAGGAAGATTTCAGAAATACAGGAAAGGCCCCGTTCGCGCAAAATACAAATTATTTTATTTCCTGGTATGATATTTCGCAAAAACAATTTACAAAAGGCTTTGAGGATGCCCAAAGAAATTCAGTTCTTTTTGCACAATATAAAAGTTCCTATAACTTCTTAAAACTTTCTCCAGATTTAAGTCTTGAACTTTCCGGCAAAAAAGATGATAAAGAACAATTCCTTACAGCCGACACATTAAAACTTTCTATACCTTTCTCTACAGACAGCAATGCCTTTACATTTAATATGACACACAAAGGCCAGGTTCAGAAAAATAACAGTAACAAAAATTATTCAGACGACATTAATACAATTTTCCAGACTCAAAATGATTTAAAATATTTTTACACTACAATTCCATTTTATTCTTTGTTCGACAGTCAGTATAAAACAAATATTCTTAATCATAACTTACAGGCTTCCGGAAACCTTGAATATGATTTTTCATGGAGACGAAAGCTATTCAATGACATAAAAGATTTGTACATTCCAATTTCAACTTCTACAGGCATTTCAAGAGACGTCATTCATTCAGCAGAAAAGAACACTGATACTTACCAGATTAAGGCACGTGTTTCTTCAAACTTCATAAATCTTTTCGGAAGCAACAGCCAGTTAAAATATTTTGACTGGTATAAACAGGAAGAATACACAGGTTTTGTTTCTGCAGTATTTAAA
>JAFZLJ010000033.1 GCA_017551545.1 Treponema sp.
CTTCCAAGCTGATGACGAGGGTTCGACTCCCTTCATCCGCTCTATCAAAGCTCATCTTAATGATGAGCTTTTTTTATGTCTAAATCTATATGTTATATGGATTTAGGTGGTTTTGTGGGCTTTTACAAGACGGATATTGAAGCTGAAAATCGACGTGTTGTTTGCAGATTGTACTACAAGTTGTACTCTTGGTTGTACCAACTGATGTACTACTTGTGATACTGAATGCAAATACATGAACAATCAAACTAACTCAAAGTTTGTTGGAGGTTTTTATGCGTCCGTTTTATCTTTCTAAAAATCAATGTGGTTATTACAGGGTGACCTTTGTGAATCCTGTAACTGGCTGGCGGTCTGTTGCGAAGAGTACGCACACTAAGGACCAATATCAGGCGATGATGATTGCTACTACCTGGTTGAATGAGGGGAAGCCTGAAGAGCGTATTAATTCGCGGAACTTTGAGAACTCTGCTAAAACTCCTGTTACGAATAATCTTAAGAGTATGGTTGCAGGGCTTTCTGATAATGAGCTTGAACAGCTTGCCGAATTGTTATCTAAAAAGCTTGGTAACAATGTTTCAGTTCCAAAAGCTGATTCTGTAGCTGCGACGGCACCGGAGTTGTCATCTTCTATGCCTGTGTCACTCACGGTTTCAAGTCCTGTTCAAACCGCAATTTCTGAACAAACTCAAACCTTAGAAAAAACTTCTCAAACTTCTTTCTCTCCCACACAAAAGAAACGCCGAATTGTTGTTGTGAAAAAATCGAGCGTAGAAAAAACTGTGCCTGCTAAAACTTGGGAAACTTCCGGTGAAAAGATTCCGCTTTGTGATTTTCTTGATAACTTCTGGGATTATGATAATTCGCCATTCATTGAGCGCACTTTAGCTTATGGGCATTCCATGTCGAGAAAACACGCTTTTAATCAGCGTTCGTTTGTTCGCAATTACTGGCGGCCTTATTGGGGCGATGATACGTGCATCGAAGATTTGACGAAGCCTGAGCTAGATGACTTTTTCTTTTATCTTTACCAGGAGGTTGGTTTGAAAGGCGAAACTGTAAACAAAGTTATAAACTCGTGCAGCCGTGCTACAAGGTGGCTTTTTGATAACAAGCGGATTAAAGAAAATCCGATGCTCGGTGTGGAACGCTTTAAGCCTGATACTCTGGTGCGTGGTATTCCAACTGAAAGCGAGGTTAGGGAACTGCTTAATTTGGACTGGGAGAATCAGACTGCGTTTCTTGCGTTTAAGATTGCGGCATTCTGTGGTTTGCGTGCTGGTGAAATAAGCGGACTTCGTGTATGTGACCTTGATGTGGATTCTGACATCATTCATGTCCGCCATAGCTTTAGCGAAACGGACGGCTTGAAGACAACGAAGAATAAAGACACTAGAGATTTGCCGATTGACCATCAGACAATTCTGCAACTTATGAGCCATGCGAGAACGAATCCGGAATATGGTGACATGAGTTTTGTTTTTTACCAGCCACAGAATCCGTCTAAGGCATATTATCCCGGCTACTACAATGACATTTTTTATCTTGCTCTGGATAAAATCGGAATCCATGAAGCGGAGCGTAAAGACCGCAATATTGTGTTCCACAGTCTTCGTCACTTCTGCGCAACACTTCTTGCTCAGAGAACGGATTTGAAAACTGTTCAGACTATTCTTGGTCACAGAACTATTGCTATGTCTGCTCATTATTCTGATCATGAAACGATTGAGAAGTTTAATAATGTGCGAACGATTATGTCGGATGCGTGGGAAAAGCTGCTTTCTGCGTAAAATCTCGAATTAACTTACAAATCTGAACCGTACGTTCATAAATCTGAACACCCCGTTCCAAATTATGAACACAAGAAAATGTTATATTGATTTATCATTAAGCCATGACAGGTTGCGGCCTGTTGTGGCTTTTTTTTGAGATTATTACCTAGTTGGAAACATTTGTTTGCAAAATGCCAACAATAATTGGCACATTGCAAACGCAATCTGATGTTATTATTGAGCCATAAACGGTTAATGTTTGATGGCTTTTATATAAATAAAAACGAGAGGTGTCGTATGGACAAATTAAAGACTGATGGATTGGAGCTTATGAACGTGGAAGAAGCTGCAGCTTATTTACACTTTAGCACGACTTATCTTTACAGGCTTGCAAGGGCGAATATGATTCCGCATACGACGTTCGGTCGTCATGTTATTTTTCGCAAGGCAGATTTGTATGCCTGGGTAGGCTCAATGGTTGAGGGAACAACGGCAAGTTTTGCCGATGAAAAATAGATTATACGATTTTTGGCTTTGTATGTTTCGAAGAAAAGTTCAGAGCTTTGGAGGTAGAAGGATTTGAGTGATAAGTACGCTGTTATGACATCCGCAAATGCAAGCAGTGAACTTACTGACAGTGAGCCGGTAAAGTCTTGGGAAGTTCGCCTGCCAGGTGAATCGAGCAAGGCTTTTAAGGCTTTCTGTCTTTTTCGTAGCATGGGTTACAAGCGAAGCATTAAGGCTTGTATGGAGATGCACGGCATTGAACAAAAGTGTTATGGTTCGTGGTCACGTTATGCACGCTTGTTTCGTTGGAATGAAAGAGCCAGTGATTATGACGCTTATATTGCAAAAGAAACTGAGAAGGAGATTTTAGCTGAGCGAGTTGAAAGACGTAAGCGGCAGATGGAAATGCTTAACGGCTTTGACGAGCTTGTTGGAAAAAGATTAAAAACTTTGAATCCAGAGGATTTGAATGCAGATGGAGCTATGGATTTACTTGAGCGTTCTGCAAAGCTGGATTCGTTTATTACAGGGGCGGACAAAGAAAATGCAAAGCCTGTTCAGGGAGAACTGGAAATTACGTTTGCAGATTCGTTTAAAGATTTATGAGGATTTGGAAATGAGTAACTGAATTATATAAATGACTTAAAACATTACCAAGGAGGGAAGGGTTAAAAAATCTTGCGAAAACATGATATTTTATAACCCGAATTATCAAAACTGTGGTATAATAGTTTTCTATGCAGGTTGATTACAGAAAACTTTGGAAGCTGATGATTGATAAGGGAATGAAGAATAAAACTGATTTAATGCCCCTTGCAAATATTTCATCTAACATCCTAGCCAAACTGAACAAAGGCGAATATGTTGCGCTGGAAAGTCTTCAGAAGATTTGTGTGGCACTCGATTGTGATGTCGGGGATATTTGTGTTTTAAATAATGGTTCCTGTGGGGGTATTAACTAATGTTCGATTTTGGCAGAGCAAATGAATCACAAATAGAAGCTATAAAAACAACAGAAGGCCCTCTCCTTATAATAGCTGGCCCGGGAACAGGAAAGACATTTACACTTGTTCAGCGTGCAATATATCTGATTCAAGAAAAAGGTGTTGCGCCAGAATCAATTATGATTGCCACCTTTACCGACAAAGCTGCAAAAGAACTAATCACACGAATCTCCAACGCACTTCTTGAACGAAATATAAAAGCTAACATAAATGAAATGTATGTAGGAACCTTTCACTCAATTTGTATGAGGTTTCTAAAAGAACATCTTGAATACACAACTTTAAAAAAGAATTACAGAATGCTCGATGCCTTTGACCAGAATTATATGGTTGAAGAAAATATGTATCACTTTAATAACATAGATAATATCGATTTGATTCTACCGGCAAAGGGTGGTGTCTGGAAAAAGGCTGAAATTATCTGTGAATATGTAAATAAATTGCAGGAAGAGTTTGTCACTGCAGATGAACTTCTTAACTCTCAAGATGAAACATACCGAGTTCTTGGGCAGGTAATGGAGAAGTATGAAAAACTTCTTAAAGACCAGAACTACATTGATTTTACAAGAATTCAAACAGAAGCTTATGCATTGTTAGACAATAATCCTGATATCTTAAAAGAGATCCAGTCAAAATTGACATATTTTATGATTGACGAATATCAGGACACAAACTCTATTCAGGAACAGCTCCTTATGAAGCTTTGTGACTCTACAGAGAATGTTTGTGTCGTTGGTGATGATGACCAGGGATTGTACCGTTTCCGTGGCGCAACTATTCGTAACATTCTTGAGTTTCCGGCAAGATTTGATTATGGAAAGTGCAAAATAATAAAGCTTGTTAAAAACTACCGTTCTAATAAAGATATTGTTGATTTTTACAACAACTGGATGGTTACTACCAGCGGCAAAGGCTTTAAATTCAAATGGGAAGATGGCGATAAAAATTACCGTTACGACAAACAGATTATTGCAGACCGTTCAAATATCCCGGATGATAATGCAGTAATTAAATTATTAGCAGATGATGAAAAAGACTGGTGCGAAAACATCTATAATTTTATAAAAGAACTTCAGAACCAGAAAAAAATTACAGATTTGAATCAGATTGCATTTTTATTTAAATCTGTAAAAGGTGATAAGGTAATTGCTCTTTCAAACTACCTGGAAAGTCACGGAATCAATGTTTATTCTCCTCGTTCTGAAATGTTCTTTCAACGAGAAGAAATAAAACTATTTTTTGGCTGCCTTCTTGCGATGTTCCCGGCGTTTTTTGAAAAAATAGAAAATGATGAATGGGAATGGCTTGGAGCTTTAAAAGATTATTATCTGGGCTGTGTTCAATTCTTTAATGATGAAATCCTTGCAAATAAAAAAGACAACATGGATCTTTTAAAATTTATTACAACTTGTGGTGCTCGTCATACAGATTTACAGAAGAACACAGACTACGCTTTTGCAGGACTTTTCTATCAGTTACTTGAATTTGCCCCATTTAGAACTTATTTAGGTGCAGACATAGATAGTGGCGTTATCGATTTACGGCCATCAAGAAACCTTGCTGCATTATCACAATTGCTTACGAAATTCGAATTCTTACATAGAGTTGAAGTTTTTACGGCTAAAAATATTGATAAAGCTCTTCAAGACTTTTTCACAAAATATATCCGTTTCTTGTACACAGGTGGCATTGGTGAATATGAAGACGATTCAGAATATGCTCCAAGCGGCTGTGTTTCTTTCCTTACTATACATCAATCAAAAGGAATGGAGTTCCCGATTGTTATAGTCGGTTCGCTTACTTCAAGCTGTAAAGAAAATGAAAATGCTTTGGTAACAGAAATTGTCGAAAAATTTACTGGCCGCACAGCATATGAACCAAAAGATGAAATTAAATATTTTGATTTCTGGCGCTTGTATTACACTGCATTTTCAAGAGCCGAAAGTCTTCTGGTTTTAACAAATTATAAAAAACCGAATAAATATTTCTTAGACCATACAAATAAACTTGAATCTTATGATTCTGATGCGTTTGATGTTACTAAGTTCGATTTTGAAAAGATAAAAGATGTAAATATAAAAGATA
>JAFZLJ010000005.1 GCA_017551545.1 Treponema sp.
AAGGCAATGTAAAGGCTGTTGATTCACTTAGCATGACAGTTAACGACGGCGAGATTTTTGGATTTTTAGGACCAAACGGTGCCGGTAAATCAACATCAATCAGAATGTTAACAGGAATCCTTCAGGCAGATGAAGGCGACCTTTTGCTCGACGGCATTTCAATTAAGGAACGTCCAATCGCAGCAAAAAGAACCTTTGCATTTGTACCAGATAACCCTGAAACTTTTTCGCGCCTTAAGGCAATTGAATATCTTGATTTTATAAGTGATGTTTACAAGGTTCCTCAAGAAGACAAAATGAACCGCATCAAAACATACTGTGAAAAATTCGGCATGATGGAAAATCTTGACAGCCGCATTGCTTCATTCAGCCACGGTATGAAGCAGAAGCTCTTCCTTATTGCAAGCTTGATTACAGATCCACATAACTGGATTCTGGATGAACCAATGGTTGGTCTTGACCCAGAAGCTGCATTTACAATCAAGGAAATTATGCGCGAACGTGCCGCTGCCGGTAAAACAGTTTTCTTTTCTACACACGTAATGGAAGTTGCAGAAAAGCTTTGCGACCGTGTTGGAATCATCAAAAAAGGAAAGCTCGTATTTACAGGAACAATTGCAGAACTCCAGGCACAGCATGGTGCAGCCGGACAGTCTCTTGAAGATATCTTCCTTAAGCTTGTTGCGGAGGACTAAGATGAAAAATAAGTCTTTATGGCCTCTGTTTAAAATTCTGGCCTCTAATAATTTTTCGCTCGGAACATTCATTGAAGGTTTTAAAAAGGGCATTAAGGGCATCTTAAAAAATCTTCTTGTAATTGTTCTTGTGCTTTACTTTGTTGTTGTTGCCGGCGGTATGTACATTACTGTAATGAACCTGCTTGGTAACGGCCTTCTTAATACAGGTGATATTGAAAAAATGCCTGTAGTTATAATTTTTGCAGCTTTCTGTCTTGTGCTGTTCTTTGGTTTTGTAAGTGCAGCAACAAACTATTACACAGGAGCCGGTGAAGAGCAGTTCCTTGCAATGCCGCTCAAGCCTGTAGAAATTTTTTCTGCAAAGGTTGGAGTTACTGCAATTACAGATGCATCGCTTGGTGCTGTTGTTGTAATTGTAGGTTCAATAATTTACGGAATAAAAGCAGGTCTTGTTACAAAGCCTTTGTTCTATGTGGGCATGCTTGTAACAACCTGTGCAATCGTAAGCATTTCGCTTTTCCTTATTTACGGCCTGATGATTTTAGTACTGCTTATCTGTCCAAAGTTCAGAAAGCGTAATATTTTAACAGGCGTTGCTACAGTTTTAATATTTGTATTTGTATGCTGCTACAGCTTCCTTTCTTCACAGATGTCTATGATGTTAGATATGGATGCGGGTGCAGCAGCTCCACTTGTTCAGATGATTCGTATCTGGGCAGGAAAGGCTCCGTTCCTTATGATTTTTGCAGATGCAATGAGCGGAAAAATTCTTCCAATGCTTTTGATGGTTGCAATTACACTTGTATTTGTGTTCGGAATTGTTCCAGTATTTGCACCAGGTTATCTCAAAACTCTTAACGGATTTTCTGATATTAAATCTAAAAAGATTTCTAAAGCAAAAGCACAGGATGTTATTAACAGAAACGTTAAGGCAAATTCAGTTTTCAGCACACTCTTTACAAGAGATTTGCGCACAATGTTCCGCGAGCCTTCTTTCTTTGCAAACGGTCCGCTGCTTCTCATAATCCTTCCTGTAATCATGCTGCTTTCCGGTGGAATAAGCTTCCTTATGGCAAGCAAGGATAATCTTTCTGCAGTTTTGAATGAACTTCAGAAAATATTCCTGCAGATGTCTCCGGAAGGAATGATGCGCTTTAAGCATTACGCAACACTTATTATTGCTGCTATTGCTATATTTATGGGAAACTGTACAAACGTAGCATCAACTTCATTCAGCCGCGAAGGTAAGGCGCTTTATGATCTTAAAGCAATGCCAATTGAACCAGACACAATCGTGTTTGTAAAATTCTGGCATGCCTTCATGTACTGTCTTATTGCAGTTGTAATAATCGCAATTTATTTTGTTGGTGCCGTTGCACTTTTAAGAATGCCTCTTACAAGCACAGAAGTTATTACAATGCTTCTGGAAGCCTGTGTCATAACACTTCTTGTTTCTCTTGTTTTGATTTTTACAGAAATGTTTATAGATACAGTAAATCCAAAGCTTCAATGGGAAAATCCTACTGCTGCCTTTAAGCAGAATATTAATGCAGTAGTTTCTTCATTCATTTCTTTGGGTGTTGTTGGACTTTTTATTGTGCTCATGATTTTCCTTCCAAAGACAAATCTTGGAATGCTGTTAATCGCACTTATTTTTGCAGTAATCGCAGCTCCTCTTGGATACTTTTACTTCAGGTATGCTGTAAAGCGTATTGTTAAGATGTAACCGTCATTGCGAGGAGCGAAGCGACGTGGCAACCCACATACCAAAACGCATTCTTTGCATAGCATTCCTGTTCCTCTCATTGCTGCCGGCCTGGAGCCACGAAGGCAGCCTTGCAGGTGCAGGAAAGCTAAGGGTGAGTCAGACAAAGTATTTTGATATTATTTACTCCGAAAAAAATCTGGCAACGGCACAAATTCTTTACGAAAATGCCGACCGGATTTTTGAAGAGATTACAGCCGCTTATGGCTACGAACCCAATTACAGACTTCCTGTAGTAATTACAACAACAGTCGAACAGTTCAACGCTTACTATGCAGACAGCCCTTACAACCGCATTGTTATTTATGATACAGCCCAGATAGATGACCTTGCGGTTTTTTCACAGACGTTGCTTTCTACTTTTACACACGAGCTTACTCACGCTGTAACTTATAATTTAAAAAATGGAACAATGCGCGCCCTTGGAAAAATCTTTGGTGACGCTTTTGCAAATCATTATATTACTGTAACAAGCGGCATGGCAGAGGGTGCAACAGTTTCTTATGAAAGTTCAAATGGCGAAGGCCGATTAAATGACCCTTATGCACTTCAGCAAATCAGGCAGGCAAAAATAGAAGGAAAGTTCCCCACTTATTCAGATGTAAAAGGTGATTCAGATGCTTATCCGCGCAATGCGTTTTATTATTTTAATGGGGCTTTTGCTGAGTTTTTGCAGAAAAATTACGGCATGCAAAAATATGCTGAATTCTGGTACCGCTGTATTAACATTGAAAGCTTAACAGATATTACAGCAGGCGGAGCTTTTAAATATACATACGGAATGAAAATTAATCAGGCGTGGGAGCTTTTTGAACAGTCTTTAGAAGTGCCAAAGGTTGCTGCCCCGGAACCAGTTGCAGCCGGTCAGGCATATGATTTTTTTAAACCGGAAAACGAAAAACTTTCTATAAAAAATAAAGCCGGTTCCCTTTATACAAATCTCTGTGCCGGTGGCGACATTCTTGTTTTTTCTGATGAAAGCTGCGACACAGTTTACGCTTATAAAAACGGTAAAGTAAAAAAACTTTTTACACGCGATTATCTAGACACTTTAAAACTTTCACGCGACGGAAGATTTCTTACAGTTGGATATTATTCTTCTGCTTCTGCAACAATAAAACACAAAGTGCAGATTTATGATTTACAGAACAAAAAATGGATTTCTGTTAAAGGCACAAATTATGTAGACCCCGCTGTAATCAGTGACGGAAAAAATTATTATTTTGTAGCGCAGAATTACGAAGCGCAAAAGTATTCAATCTGCGTTAAGAAAATAGAAGTTAATGGCAGAAGAGTTAAAGTAAATAATGAAAATCTTTTGCAGTATTATTTTTCAACCGAAGAAGTTCCTGCAGATTTTACAGATTTAGGAAACGGGCGCTTTGCTTTTGTTTTAAAATCACAGCTTGAATATTTTGTTTGTGTTAGTGATTACCGGCTTACAGATATTAAAAAATATATTGTTCCTCTTGAAAGAATGAAGCTTCGTGATTTGTCTGCAACAGATTCCGGTCTGATGTTTTCGTGGGCAGTAAAAGAAACAATGCCACGACTAGGAACTCTTGATTTAAAAGACGGAACTTTCAGTCTTTCGAAGGATGATATTTCTGGAGGTATTTATACTCCTGTTGAGTTTAAAGATCATATTTATTACACTGCACATTTTTATAAAGAGACACGGTTGCTTGAGTTAGCACAGGCTACCCTGGTGAGCGTGCCTGTCCTTAAAGAAGATTCCCGGGTCAAGCCCGAGAATGACACAGTCGAAGCCCTCGGGGTCCCTGAGCCTGTCGAAGGGGTCGAAGCCCCAATCCCATACACCTCCTTCAATCCTTTCCGTTATACTTTTGAAGGATTATTGCTTCCAATAGCCGGCCTTAATACGCAGACACTGTTGCCTGGTATTACATATATTACAGCATCGCCATGGTATTCAAACCTTACAATAATTTCGGGTGGTTATGACAGAAAATCAGAATCAGGCATTTTTTCTTTCAGTTATCAAGGCGGAACAGACACAAGTCTTTTCCAATATCTTATAGATTCTTCGCTTATTGTAGACAAGGCAGGAATAAAAGATATTACCGGCGATATTTCGACAGTAACAAGTTTTGATGTTGGTAAAATTTCTGCACTTTCTTTTACAGCAGAAGCTTCTGTTGAATACAGCCGCTTCTTTTACGAAGACACAAAATATTTTCTTTCAACAATTCAGCTTGTAACGGCAGGTTATTCAAATGTAACAAAAACAGGCCCAGGGACTCATGAAAAGGCCGGAATAAATCTTGTAGCAGGCGTTGTTCATTCTTACGAAACTCAGCTGGAGCCAGTAGAAGAAAAACTGTTCAGCCTGTACGACATGGAAATTGATTTTTCTGTAAATATTCCAAAGCTCATTCCAATTACCTGTGCAGATAACTTTACTTATAATTTGCCTTCAACAATTAAAACATATTTCTTTTCGCTTAGCTCTAAAAAAATGCGGCTTGCAAGAGTAAATGCAGAAACAATTGTATTTGCCTACGATATTCAAAAGGCAATTCCTGGAGTTTCGGCAATCTTTACAAATAATGTTCTTCTTTCATTCGGCTACACCGGAGGCTTTGATTACAAAAATGCTGCCGATTTTAAGCAGAACTGGCATTTCTTAAAAACGCCGGAATATATAGACCTTATAAAAAACGGTGAACTCAAATACAAAGATTATTATACAATCAAACTTTCTCTTGGATTAACTCCAAACATCGGTTCCTTTGCAAATCCTCAGGCAAAAACCGATCTTTATTTCTGCTTTTATTTTGGCAACTCTGATGCAGTTCCGGAATCAAAATTCAATTTTGGTTTTGAAGCAAAGTTCTAGCCCCCTGTCATTGCAAAATTTCTTTTCCTTTTTTAAAAATCTGCTTTATAATTAATTAAATGGACGGAGTCTAAATGGAAAAGAATAAAAAGCTTGAAAAAATCAAGCACTTTTTTGGGATAGGTAAGCACTCAGATTATATAAACGAATATTTTGACAAATCAAATATCCGTTCCAGTCTTTATGTAACTTCGGTTGTTTTAGTTCTTGAACTGTTTATGATGCTAAATGTTTTGCTCAGGCAGTTTGATGAAGAAACCCGCCGCACCACCGAATGGTTTGTAATTCATTTTTCATGTTTTTTAGTTCTTTTCTTTGCAGCCCTTGTGCTTTTTGTATATTCAATCCGTCATTTAAAAAAGCTTAGCGAAAAGCGATATACCTGGGAAATCATAAAATATATTTTTTCTGTAATTGCAATTGCTTTTGGAATTTATATTTCGCTTCTTGATTATCAAAAGGGTGAACAGTTTATTACGCTCATGACAATGACAATTTTTGTATTCTGCTTTGTTGTGTGGCGGCCTGTTTATACCATTATCCTGATGACTGTTTCGTATGGTCTGTTCTTTTTACTTTGCAACAAATATTTGCCGGCAACATATGCAACAAAAGTAAATCTTACGATTGTGTTTATTACAATTCTTATGAGTGCAATGAACGCCTATCATCAGAAGCTTAAGGAAGCACAGAAGGATGAACGGCTTGAACATGCACAGGGAATTCTTTTAAAACTTTCAATCAGCGATGAAGTAACCGGAATTGCAAACATGCATTTTTTCAGAAGTCAGGCGCTCGAACTTATGCATGACAAATCTGTAGATATAAGCAGTCTGATTTTCCTGTTTCTTGATATTGAAAATTTTAAAATCCTCAATGAAAAATACGGCTTTTGGGAAGGTAATGCTTTCCTTAAAAAATTTGCCGACATGATTGAAAAGATTTTCAGCGGTTCAATTGTTGCACATTTTTCGAATGATAATTTTGTTGTACTTACCAAGGATGAAGCAATTGAAGAAAAACTCAATACAATAAGACGAAACCTTTTGAGCATGAACTACGACATTAAGCTTGGCCTTAAGGTAGGAAGTTACCGTCCGCGTGACAGGGAATGCCTGCCTCTTATTGCCTGCGATCATGCCCGCTATGCCTGCTACACAATTAAAAAGCGCTACAATTACGATTACCGCGAATACGATGATTCAATGGCAAACGACTTTCAGAAAAAGCAGTACATTATAAACAACATTGATGAAGCAATTAAAAAGGAATATATCAAGGTATTCTATCAGCCGGTTATAAATGCAAAAACAGGAAAGCTCTGCGGACTTGAAGCACTTGCACGCTGGGATGATCCTCAGTATGGATTTTTGTCTCCTGCCGATTTTATTCAGACGCTTGAAGAATACTATCAGATTTACAAGCTTGATATGTTTGTTGTAGAAAAAGTATGTCAGCATTTTGTTTACATTATGGAAAGAAATCTTCCGCTTATTCCTGTTTCGTTAAACTTTTCGCGCCGTGACTTTGATTCAATTAATCTTGCCGAAGATGTTGAAGCTTGCCTGCAAAAATACAACATAGACAAAAAATTAATTCACATAGAAGTTACCGAAAGTACTCTTTCTGAAAATGACGAAAAGCTAAAAGAAATTTTAAAACGCTTCCGAAGCAACGGTTATGCACTCTGGCTTGATGATTTTGGTGCAGGTTATTCAGGACTGAACGTTCTTAAAGAATATGACTTTGACATGATGAAAATAGACATGAAGTTCTTAAGCGGATTTTCGGGCAACGAAAAAGCTCGCCATATTCTTAAAAACATAATTACAATGGCAAAGGCACTTAACATGAGCACATTAACAGAAGGTGTAGAAACAGAAGAAGCCTACCAGTTCCTGCGTGAAAACGGCTGTGAGCAGATTCAGGGTTATCTTTTTGGACGCCCAATGCCGGATAAAGAGCTTTATGAAAAAGTAAAAATCGGCATGTACCAGCTTGATGTATAGATTGCCACGTCGCTACGCTCCTCGCAATGACATTTTTTTATCAATTCGCTATAATGTCGTTTATGGAAACACGTAACATTTTTGAAAATCTCTCTTGTATCGATCACAGATACTCTTTGTCGGAGGCTGATGCATTTGCTGGCCTTTCTAAATATATTTCGGAAGAAGCTTCTATCCGTTCCTGCGCTAAATGTGAAGCCGCTCTTGTAAAGGCTCACTTAAAGCTTCGCGGTAAGCTTACAGATGACATTGCTGCTAAACTCGATAAGGTTGCTCAGAATATTGACCCTCAGGAAGTTTATACCGAAGAAGAAAAAACAAAGCACAATATCCGTGCGCTTGTAAATGTTATGAAGACAAAGGTCGATTCAGAAATTGGCCCGCTCATTCACCTTGGAGCTACTTCTGTAGATATTCTTGATACAGCACTCAGCTGCCGTATGCGCGATGTTACTCAGAACGTTGTGCTTCCAGAACTTAAAAAGCTTGAAAATTATCTTTGCGATATTGCAGAACGTGAATGCGCTACTCCACAGGTTGGACGTACTCACGGTCAGCACGCAGTTCCAATTACATTCGGCTGGAGCATTGCAGAATTTGTAAGCCGCCTTGGTAAGTCAATTCTTCGCATTGAAGAACTTAGTAACCAGCTTGTGGGTAAGCTTGCAGGCCCGGTTGGTTCTTACAACGGACCTTCTATGATTGTAAAAGATCCTGAAGAACTTGAACGCACATATGTAGGCTTCCTGGGACTTCAGCCAAGTGAATATTCAAACCAGCTTGTTGAACCTGAATATGTACTCCGCCTTCTTCTTGAGATGAACGTTGCTTTTGGTATTATCGCTAATCTTGCAGATGACCTTCGTAACCTTCAGCGTTCAGAAATTGGTGAAGTTTTTGAATACTTTGCAGCAACACAGGTTGGTTCTTCAACAATGCCACAGAAGCGTAACCCTTGGAACAGCGAACACGTTAAGTCACTCTGGAAAGCAATGTGCCCACGTGTAATTACTTTCTATATGGACCAGATTAGCGAACATCAGCGCGACCTTACAAACTCTGCAAGCCAGCGCTTTATTGCAGATTATGTTTCTGGCTTTACAATGGCAGTTGCACGTATGAACAGCGTTGTTAAAGGCCTTCAGGCAGACAAAGAAGGCATGGCACGCAACCTTGAAAATGCCGGTGGTAAAGTTAAAGGCGGCGTTCTTGCAGAACCAGCTTACATTCTTCTTGGAGAAGCAGGCTACAACGATGGTCACGAAGTTATCCGTAAAATTACTTTGGAAGCAGAACAGACAGGAAAAACATTCTTTGAAGTTCTTAAGACTCACGAAAAAGAATATGCCGACATCACAGCTCAGCTTGAAAAACTTGGTGTAGAAAATCCTGCTAACTTCTTTGAACATCCAAGCAATTACTGCGGACTTGCTGCTGTAAAATCAAAGAGACTTGCACAAAAATATAAGGAATTAATGAAATAGAGGTTATATATGAAAAAGATTATTTCTGGTAAAGTTCGCGAGGTTTACGACCTTGAAGACGGACGCATGGTTATTGTAACAACAGACAGAATTTCTGCTTTTGATGTAATTCTTCCAACAATGATTACAGACAAGGGAAAGGTTTTGAATGCCCTTGCAAACTTCTGGTTTGATTACACAAAAGATATTGTAAAAAATCATATGATTTCGAGCGACCTTAAAGATATGCCTGCCGAATTCCAGAAGCCTGAATTTGAAGGACGCACAATCCTTGTTAAAAAGCTTAAGATGCTTCCTTATGAAGTTATTGTTCGCGGCTATATGTTTGGCTCTATGTACGAAGCTTACAAAAAGGGCGAACCATTCCTTGGTCACAAGTTTGACAAGGAATACCAGCAGGCAGAAAAACTTGCAGAACCAATTGTAACTCCTTCTACAAAAGCAGAAGAAGGTCACGATATTAACGTTACACTTCAGTATATGAAGGATGACCTTGGCGAAGAACTTGGATCAAAAATTGAACAGGTTGCTCTTGCAATTTACAAAAAATGCTACGAGCATGCCAAAGCCAACGGAATTATTATTGCTGATACAAAGTTTGAATTTGGTCTTGATGAAAACGGCGAACTTACTCTTGCCGACGAAGTCCTTACCCCGGACAGTTCACGCTTCTGGGATGCTTTTAAATATGAAGTAGGCGGAAGTCCTGCAAGCTACGACAAGCAGTTCCTTCGCGACTGGTTAAAGGCAAACAACCTTGCCGGCGATCCTACAATCAAGGAAGTTCCAGCAGAAGTAGTTGCCAAGACAAGCGAAATCTACCACGAGTGCGAACGACGAATCTGTCATAAGTAACAAGATGAAAAAAATACAAATACTGATTCTTTGTGGGTTGGTAGTAAATATGACATGCTCGTGTCATATTAAACAGAAAAAGGAGCTTAAAATGTTAGAAGAAAGAGCCGCAAAAATAGAAAAGGGAAGAGAAGAATCTCTCAAACGCTTTACAGTAATGCAGAAGCTTATGGCTGAAAAAGCTGTTAAACTTCCTGCAGAAAATAATCCGGCTGTGCTTCATAAGTTTAATGCCGACCCTGCAGTACTTGTTTATGATGATACTGTTTATATTTACAGTACAAATGATATGCAGCAGGCAGAGTTTTCTTTAGGAAATGCTGACAATGCTTACGATAAAATTAATACACTTAATGTGTTCAGTTCAAAAGATTTAGTAAACTGGACAGACTGTGGAATTATTAAAGTTGCGGGGCCTACAGGTGCTGCTAAATGGGCCAAGAATTCCTGGGCTCCTGCAATCTGTACAAAAAAAATAAACGGTAAAGATAAATTCTTCCTTTACTTTGCAGACAGTGCAAACGGAATTGGCGTTTTAAGTGCCGACAGTCCTACAGGTCCTTTTGAAGACCCTATTGGCAAAGCACTTGTTTCACGAGGCATGCCAACAATTGACGGTGTTTACTGGCTTTTTGACCCTGCTGTTTTTGTTGATGATGACGGAACAGGTTATATTTATTTTGGCGGCGGACATCAGGCAGAGTTTATTCATCCAAAGTCGGCTCGTTGTGCAAAGCTTGGTGATGACATGATTAGTCTTGCCTGCGATCCTATAGAAATTGATCCTCCGTTCCTTTTTGAAGATTCCGGAATTAATAAGTTTGGTGATACTTACTATTATTCTTACTGTACAAACTGGCAGAGCCGCGATGGAGTTGTTGCAGACCCAATGCTTCCAATTGCTGTAATTGCCTATATGACTTCTAAAAATCCGCTTGGACCTTTTGAATACCAGGGATACACTTTGGAAAATCCTGGAACAATGTTTGGTGCCTGGGGAAACAACCACCACTGGATTTTTACTTTCCGTGGAAAAAACTACATTGCTTATCATGCACAGTATGTTGAAAAAACTCTTGGACTCGAAAAGGGCGGTTACCGACACCTTATCATAAACGATTTTGAAATTAACGAAGACGGCAGCTGGCCAATCCAGAAGTGTTCAAAAGCCGGTGTTGAACAGAGCGGAACTTTTAATCCGTTCACAACTGTTCCTGCCGCAACAATGTGTTCTTCACGCAATATGATTGTTTCTGCCCGCCAGACTCTTTATGCACTTAAAGATGGTGCTTATGTTTGTATTAAAGGGGTGGATTTTGAAAAACGCCCTTCCCTTCGACAAGCTCAGGACAAGCTAGGCTCAGGGACCCCGCTAGTGGTTTTGAATCTTGCAGAAGGCCATAAAGGCGGCAGCGTAGAATTCCGTGCCGGTAATTTTGCAAATGGTGAACTTCTTGCAAAAGTTGAAGTTGGTGAAGAAACAACAGCAAGGGCAGAGTTCACAATGCCTGCAGAAAAAGTTACAGACCTTTATATTGTGATTAGTGGTGATGTTGAATTAGTTAATTGGAGCATTAAATAGATTGCCACGTCGCTACGCTCCTCGCAATGACCGTCATTGCGAGCGAAGCGTGGCAATCCACATTTACCTTCCCGTATCCCTTATCTGTCCTTCAACATAATCCGGGTCGAGCGTTCTTAAGAGGGACGCACCCGGCAATTCATACTTAGAATAAACAACGCAAGGATGTCCGTCGCAGACCCAGTTGAGTTTTGTTCCTGTTTCCGGATTAATCAGGAAGAACTCGCCGGGTTTTGCAGTTACGCTTACAAAATCCGGAGAAACAAATTCTATTTCGCCATTGGCCTGAATCATGTTCAGCGGAGTGCACGAATACATGTGCCAGCCTTCTTTCTTTTCAAAGGCTTCTACTTTTCTGTCTGTGTGAATTTCTAAATCTTTAAGTCTGGCTTCGCGTGCGGCAGGATGCATCTGTTCAAGCTGGTCTGAAAACTTTTTGTAGTTAGCTTGTCCTGTTTCATAAATCTTTTCAAATTCATTGCCAGTTATTTCTTCGTGCATCTGGGCTGCAAGCTGGTACTTACTGTCACTTGCTCCGATTGTTGTTGCGTCTGCTTCGGCTTTGTTGTAGTAAAAGCCTGTTGTACTTTCGCGGTGACTTACATTTTCAAGCTCGTCAATAAAAGGCTGTGCGTCTGCAGAAGAAATCTTTCCTTCAAGTGCATCAAGTGCCTTTCTGTAAGCCCTGGTTACCATTGCAACATAGTAAACGCTTTTCATGCGGCCTTCAATTTTAAGGGAATCAACTCCGGCAGCTTTGAAGTCGGCAAGGTGTTCAATCATCCTTAAATCTTTTGAAGATAAAACTGCAGTAAAATCTTCGCCTTCAAAAATCGGGAATTTTTCACCAGGACGCTGTTCTTCTTCTATTGTTAAAAGTCCACTTTGTGCAAGAGCCTTTGCCTGTTCCGGAGTTGCAGTTCCGTCGACTTTAAAATTCCATCTGCAGGTGTGGCTGCAAAATCCGCTTTGGGCACTGCGGCCTGTAAGATATGCGCTCATTAAACAACGGCCTGCGTATGCAATACACATGGCACCATGGCAGAAGGCCTCCAGTTCCATATCAGGCACAGTATCTTTTATGCGTTTAATCTGGTCCAAAGAAATTTCACGGCCCAGAACAATTCTTGAAAATCCAAGCTGTTTATATAACTTAACTGCTTCTGAATTTACGCAGCTTGACTGAGTGCTAAGATGAAGCTGAACCCCCGGAAATTCCTTTTGCAAAAGCGGAACAATTCCAATATCCTGAACAATAAAAGCATCAATAGGGTAGAGCTTAAAGTAATCTAGGTTTTGTTTTAAAGAATCAATTTCGTCATCGTGGAAAGAAATGTTCAACGCACAATGAAGGCGACGGCCCGGGAACTGATTTTTTAATTCCTGCACCTTTTTATATTCATCATCATAAAAATTATCTGCCTTAACACGAAGCGAAAATTTTTTAAGACCAATATATGCGGCATCGGCACCATAGGCATAGGCATAATATAATTTTTCTACATTTCCTGCAGGAGAAAGAAGTTCCATGCGTCAGGCCTCCGAATGAAGGCTGTGTTCAAGCTTTGGTTTATTTTCAATTTCTACAGATTCAACGCCGGCCGAATCCTGTGTAACAATTTTTCCAACCTTATCAAGCGCCAGATGAGATTCATGCAGATATTCATCGGCCATCTGGAACATAAACATCATGCCCTTCCAGATATCAAGCTCGCAGGTGTTTCCGTTTTCTCTAAGACGTGCAATAAATTCCTTTGCATCTTCAAGAAGAATTTCCTTTGAACCCATTTGAATAAATACAGGAGGAAATCCTTTAAGCTGTTCATCATCGGCAAGCAGCGGAGACACAGAAGAGATTTTTGTATTTTCAAAATAAGTGTAATCGGTAACGCTCTTTTTAAAAACATCGAGTGTTAAAACTTCGTCACTGATTTTTTTAGAAGACATTATTGTTGAGCCTGGAGACAAATCAAGCCAGGGACTAAAAAATACAACATGACTAATGCAGTTTCTGTAGCGTTCACGAAGGTTATATAAAAGTGCGCAGGCAATTGTTGCACCAGAACCATCTGCAGCAATAATAATTTCGGGAAGCTTTGGAGTAGTTCCTTTTTCTGTATTAAGCGAAGCCTGAATCTGTTCTTCTGTAAAAAGCGAACGGAACACAGCCTGAATATCTTCAATTGCAGCAGGGCAAGGATAAGCAGGAGAAAGACGGAACTCTGGAATTACAACACGGCAGTAACATTTTGTAGCAAGTGAAGAACAAAAGGCGCGGTAAGTTTTGCGTGAACCGCCGGAAAAGCAGCCTCCGTGAATATAAATCATAACGCGGTTTGAAGAATACATTTCCGGTGAAAGAATATCGCAGTCAATGTTTCCGTATTTGTATTCAGTGCGTTCAACACCATTTGGCAGAAAAACAGTAGAGTAAGCTTCTTCCATCTTTTGTCTGAATGAGTCAAGGTTTGATTTTGAATTGTAAGTAAGAAGCTTTAGTTTTTTAATTGCAGCTTTTCTGTCATTCTGAATTTCCATATAATAATATTATAGCAAATAAGATAGAATTTTGCTATAATCAATAAACTCGTCATTGCGAGCCGAAGGCGAAGCAATCCAGTATATAGATTGCCACGTCGCTATGCTCCTCGCAATGACGCCGGAGGATGTATGCCAATAAAGATTCAATCCGATTTACCAGCATGTAAAATTCTCGAAAAAGAAAATATCTTTGTCATGACCGAAAAGCGTGCAGACACTCAGGATATCCGTCCGCTTAAAATTGCAATCGTGAATCTTATGCCTACAAAAATCGAAACAGAAACTCAGCTTTTGAGACTTCTTGGAAACACTCCTCTTCAAATTGAAATTTCACTTGTGCGCATGGAAAATCATGTGAGCAAAAATACAGATGAAGATTATCTTGAAAAATTCTATATTTCTTCGAACGAGCTTTATTCACAGAAATTCGACGGCATGATTATTACAGGTGCTCCGGTTGAACAGCTTGCTTTTGAATCTGTTGATTACTGGAAAGACCTTTGCAAAATTATGGATTACGCACGCCAAAATGTTTTTTCTACTTTGTATCTTTGCTGGGGTGCTTTTGCAGGACTTTATCATCATTATGGAATTAAAAAATATCTTCTTGACCGCAAGATGTCTGGCATTTTTATGAACGAGCGTTGCACAGAAGGAGATCCTCTTCTTCGTGGTTTTGATGACACCTTCCCAATTCCTCAGAGCCGCCACACAACTCTTCATAAAGAAGATATTGAAAAATGCCGCGAGCTTGTTATTCTTGCCGAAAGTGCAGAAGCCGGAGTAACAATCATTAAGTCAAAAGATAACCGCGAAATTTTTATGACAGGTCATCTTGAATATGATACAATGACTTTAGCAAACGAATTCTACCGCGATACAGACAAGGGCATGAAGGTTCCGCTTCCAAAGAATTACTTCCCTACAAACAATGTAAACCGCATGCCAACAAGTTACTGGCGCGCTACTGCTCACTTGTTCTACTCAAACTGGCTAAATTACTACGTATATCAGGCAACTCCGTTTAACTTTGTATAGGTGGGGTTATGACGAAAACAGTCGTACTACAAAAATGCAAAAATTATACCTTTGATGATGTTTTTGCATGCGTAAAAAAAATGCTTGAGCTTTTGCCTCCACCCGATGTTAAAGGCAAGATTGTTCTTCTTAAGCCGAATATTCTTTATCCAAAAAAACCGGAGCTTGCTGTAGGAACTCATCCTGTTGTTGTAGGTGCTGCGGTTAAAGCATTTTTAGAGCGTGGTGCCGAAAAAGTTTTAGTAGGTGAGTCTCCCGCAATTGCAAATTCTTATACTTCTGCAAAGCTTACAGGCATGCTCGACCAGGTTGTTTTCAATGGCGGTGAATGGGCAGATTTTCATGATTCTATTCCTGTTGCGTGTCCTGATGGAGTTGTTGTAAAGCAGTTTGAATTTGCCCGTCAGTTTGATGAAGCAGATATTGTAGTTTCAATGAGCAAGCTTAAAACTCATCAGCTTATGTCTTATACAGGTGCAATGAAAAATCTTTTTGGACTTGTAATAGGACTGGACAAAGCAAAAAAGCATTATCAGTTTCCGAACAAAGAAGATTTTGGAAATTACCTGATAGATTTGAATATTGCCGCAAATGCCGACTACGCAATTATGGATGCAATTGTTGGAATGGAAGGTCCTGGAGGCCCGGGTTCTGGTGATCCTGTTCAGCTTGGTTTTCTTGCTGCTTCCGATAACCTGCTTGCGCTCGACTGGAAATGTTCTTCTCTTGTAGGCTACGATCCTCATAAAATTGTATATCTTGAACAGGCGTTGAAGCGCGGTTACTGGCTTAAATCAGATAAAGAAATTAAAACTATCGGCGCTCCGGAAAACGAATGCCGCAGCACAACTTTTAAAATTGTAAAGGATCCGGTGCAGACTCTGGGAGGTATGCTTCCAAAAACACTCGACGTTATTGCCGAAAAATATTTTGTTAAAACACCACACTTTAATTCTAAACGCTGCCGTTCCTGTGGCCGCTGTGAACAGATTTGTCCTGCACACGACATTGATATGGAAGGTCCGGATGGAACAGCACGCCTCAAAGATAAAACAAAATGCATTCACTGCTTCTGCTGCCACGAAATCTGTTCGTTTGGTGCAATTAAGCTCCGCCGTTTCTAAACCTATTTACCTACTAGAATAACTTGTTGAAAGTTTTTGTCCGTGTTATAATCATAATATGATAGTTTCAACACGCGGACGATACGCACTTAGAGTAATGATTGATTTAGCAGAGCAGGGCAGCGATTCTTTTGTCCCGCTTAAGGATATTGCTCAGCGCCAGAATATTTCTCAGAAATACATAGAAGCAATTATGGCAATTCTTTCTAAGAACGGATTTGTTGAAGGTGTTCACGGAAAGGGTGGCGGCTACAAGCTTAATCGTAAACCAAAAGATTATAAGGTTGGCGAGATTTTAACTTTAACAGAAGGAACCCTTGCTCCAGTTGCCTGTCTTGAATGTAATGCAGCTCCATGCGAACGCGAAAAAGGCTGTCGTACACTTCCGCTTTGGAAAGAGCTTGATAAACGAATAAGCGGCTATTTAAATAGTGTTTCAATTGCAGACCTCATGAATAAGAACTAGAGGATTTTTACCCGTATGAAATATATAGACCAGCAGCTGCCACAGTCCGGCGACACAGTTGTTGTTGGAATGTCTGGTGGTGTAGATTCAACTTTAACAGCATATATGCTCAAGGAACGAGGCTGCAGAGTAATTGGAGTTACAATGTCGCTTTGGGATGATTCGTTTCCTGTAGTTCAGGGCGATGATGCAAAGGCTGTTAAGGATGCCTGTTTTGGTCCGGGCGAAGCTGATGATATTGAAGAGTGCCGCCGCTTTTGCGCAAAGTATGATATTGAGTATCATGTAATTGACGTTAAGGAACAGTACAAGCGCGAAGTTATAGAATATTTTAAAAGTGAATACCGTGCAGGCAGAACGCCTAATCCGTGTATCCGCTGTAACAGGATGATTAAGTTTGGAGCGCTCTTGCAGGGTGTAGAAGCACTTGGCATTAAGTTTGATTATTTTTGTACAGGCCACTATGCAAAGATTGTTCGTCCGGAGAAGGGGCTTTATGGTACCGAGGCACGGCCGTACATGATTGCCTCTGCAACAGATGTTTCAAAAGATCAGACATATTTTGTTTACCGCGTGCCTTCCAGCGTGCTCGAAAAAGTCCGCTTTCCTTTAGCCCTTATGAAAAAATCAGAAGTTTTTGAGCTTGCAAAGAAAGCCGGTCTTGCCGCCGCTGAACGAGCCGAAAGCCAGGATTTTATAAGCGCCGAATATTTTGATTTGCTTTTTGCCGATAAGCCTTCTGTTCCGGGAGATATTATAGATTTAGATGGTCACGTACTTGGCCGTCATCGTGGAATTGAACACTACACAATCGGTCAGCGCAGAGGTCTTGGTGTTGCAGTAAGCTATCCTGTTTATGTTCATTCAATTGATGCTAAGAATAATGTGGTAGTGCTTGCTCCGTCTAGTGCACTTGATTCAGCCGGTCTTATTGCAGATGATTTTGTATGGGCAGGAGACGTTGTTCCGCCACCAGAGTGCGAACCAATCGAAGCTATGGTAAAAATCCGTTTGGCCAGTAAGCCCGTTAAAGCAAAAATCCGCCGCACCTCGCCGGAATCAACCGAGTGGGAAGTCATGTTTGAAACGCCTCAGCACGCAGTTGCTCCGGGACAGTCTGTTGTATTGTACCAGGACGGCGTGATTATTGGCGGCGGAATTATAAGCCGGAAACTTTAGTGTATGGAGATAAAACATGGAGAGAAAGAAGTCTTTAAAAGATTTATTATTCCATACACTATTCATAGCATGTAGTATTATTTTCTTATCTGCTTCTTACACAAAAAAATCAGACTGGAAGTTATTAGAAGAAAAACAGCAGGAATATTATTTATATAAGATTGTTGAAGCTCCTTTCGAATATGAAAATTTCAAAGGCGAAGTTATTTGCCGATTTCTAGGCAGACGTAGTTATGCCACTTTCTTTTCAAAATCCTGTGAGAAAAAAATCCTTAAAAATTTGAAAAAAGGAAATTTTGAAATACGTTTTGGAACGGGAAGAAAAGGGTACATTCTTTTGCCACCGACTTTTGAAGATTTTTCTTTTACAAAAGAAGAACTGCATTATATCTGGGATATTTTGAGTGAAGAGTATGCAGGTTTTAATGAGATGGAAGAGAAGGGTTTTACAAAAGAAAAATTACTGAAAGTAAAAAATCCGTCTGACTTTTACAAATTATTTGATAAGTGTGTTAATGATGGTCATTTTGCAATAAGAGTTAAGGATTTTTATTATGACCAGGGACATGCTGTGGATTCGGGAACTTTTATCAGCGAAGATCCACAAAATACATACTTTGAAAAAGAAACCTCAAATGCTTATTACATCAGGTTTACCAACTGCCGCTCTGATGAATACTTAAAGAATTTTGCCAACGCAGTTTATGATGCAAGCAATAAAGATTTTATTGTTCTTGATGCAAGATCAAATTATGGTGGTGATGATTATCCAATATCGCAGTTTCGAAAATATCTTGATGCGTCAGGCTATAAGGGAACAGTAATTTGTCTGCAGGACAACTGGAGTTTCAGCTCAGGGGAATTGTGGCATATTTTTGGAATAAAGGATGTGAAAATTAAATGCCTGCTTGTTGGTACCCATTCCGGCGGTATGCAGCGATTTGATTCTTGCGAGTATAATAATGAAGAACTTGACATTCATATTGTTGCAGGACTTTACAAAAGGGATAGTATACTTCCAGACAACTGGTTAGGTGAACTAAAAGGTTATGAACCGCAAATCTGGGCTACAACTGACAATATGAAAGAAACACTTGAAGGGCTTGGAGTGGATCTGGGGGATATTGAATTCAGATAAGTGAAAATTCGTCATTGCGAGCGCAGCGCGGCAATCCACTTACGAAAATGCATTGTAATTTATGGATTGCCACGTCGCTCCGCTCCTCGCAATGACGTGGGAATTATATATTCTTCAACTCTTCCTGACCGATTGTATGAATACCGTTTGCTTCCAGAATCTCTTCTGTCTTTGGCATGTTTGTGCAGCGGATAATCATACAGGCGCTATTGGTTTTGCGGCCGGTAAAGCCGTACATGTATTCGATGTTGCGGCCGTTTTCTGCCAGAAGCTTTAAGATTTTGTTCAGGCTGCCGGCTTCGTCAGGGATTTCCAAAGCGATTACACCAGTTGTTTTTACGATGTAGTCGTTGGCCTTGAGGATTTCTTCTGCGGCTGCGCAGTCATCTGTAATAATGTGGGCAATTCCAAAGTCGCTTGTATCTGCAAGGCTCAGCGCGCGCATGTTTACGTTATTCTTAGCTAATACATCTGTAAGCTCAGAAAGTGATTCCGGTTTATTTTCCAAAAAAATTGAAATCTGATTTACTGTCATAATTATTTCTCCTTAATTAAATAATATGGGGTTTTAGGGGTGGAACCCCTAGGTGAGGGGGTAGCGGAAAACCGCGAAGCGGGTTGTAGCGAGGGGGAGACTTACCCCTCCTTACTATTCCCTATTTACTATCCCCTGTTCCCTAACCTAGTCATGTAACTTCCTTGTATCTATAACACGCTTAGCCTTACCTTCTGAACGAGCGATAGACTTAGGTGCAACTAACTTAACTTTAGCCTTAATCTGAAGAACAGACAAGAGTGCAGACTCAAGGGCTTTTTCCTGCTTGCTGATTTCTGATACAACGTCGCTGAACTTTTCCGGTACCATTTCAACAAGAATTTCGAAGGTATCTGTGTTGTTTTCGCGGCCAACATGAATTTCGTAGTTTGGCGGATATCCGTTCTGGAGCAGTACTCCTTCGATCTGGCTTGGGAATACGTTTACACCACGAATGATAAGCATGTCGTCTGTACGTCCCATTGGCTTACTCATGCGGACAAATGTACGGCCACAACCACAAGGAGCGCGGTTCAATACACCAATATCCTTTGTGCGGAAGCGCATAAGAGGGAAAGCCTTCTTTGTAATTGCTGTGAATACAAGTTCGCCCTTTTCTCCGTCAGGGAGACGCTTCCCTGTTTCAGGGTCAATTGTTTCAATGATGAAGTGGTCTTCGTTTACGTGCATGCCTTTTTGTTCCTGACATTCGTAGGCAACTCCAGGGCCCATAACTTCGGTAAGACCGTAGATGTCGTATGCTTTAATTCCAAGTGATTTTTCAATGTCACGGCGCATTTCTTCGGTCCATGGTTCTGCACCAAAGATACCTGCTTTAAGGTGAATGTCTGCAGGGCTCAGTCCCATGTCCTTCAAAGTTTCACCAAGGTATGCTGCATAAGAAGGTGTACAGCAAAGCACTGTAGATTTAAGATCCTGCATGAATGTAATCTGGCGCTGTGTGTTTCCGCTCGAAATTGGAATTACTTCACAGCCAAGCTTTGTTGCTCCACCGTGAAGGCCAAAACCTCCGGTGAAAAGTCCGTAGCCGTATGCACCCTGAACAATGTCGTTTTCGTCGGCGCCGATTGCTACAAGCTGGCGTGCAGTACAATCATCCCAGATATCCAGGTCTTCTTTTGTGTAGCCAACTACAATCTGCTTTCCTGTTGTTCCACTAGAAGCGTGGATACGCACAACCTTGCTCATAGGAACTGCGAAAAGTCCGTATGGGTAAGTCTGGCGCAAGTCATCCTTACAGGTGAATGGAATCTTATCAAGGTCTTCAAGGCCTTTAATGTCGTCTGGTGTTACGCCTGCTTCCTGACAGCGCTTTCTGTAATATTCAACATTTTCATAAACATGGCGGAAATTTTCAGCCAGACGTTTGCCCTGAAGCTTTTTCAATTCGTCCAGCGGCATGCATTCATATTCTTTTTGATAGTATTTAAGGTTCATAAGTTACTCCTTGTAATAGATTGCCGTGTCAAGCACGGCAATGACATGGGGTGTGGTCCCTGAGCTCGTCGAAGGGCCGGCAATTGTCATTGTCGGGCTCGACCCGACAATCTTTTTTATATTCATTATTTGCAATTTGATTGATTACCGTGCACGGCAGCTGGTGCGCATTGCACAAAAAAGATAGAGAAGTTCGCCCTTAGGCGAAAAAGAATGTAAAGACAAAGTGACGGCTTTTAAGTAAGCCTAAAGTTCTTAACATATACTGCATATTACTATATAAAGAAACATTTGTAAAGTGATTTTTAAAAAATTTTCAAAAAAAAAATTCTATGTTATACTTATAATATGAATCGACGAATTGCTGTTCTAACATGTGGCTGGAGCTCTCACTTCCTTAAAGACTTTATTCAGGGAATGATGCGTGCAGTTGAAGGAAAGAATATAGATATTTATGTATTCAATACCTACAACTACATAGAATATTCAGGCTTCCCGAACAACACAGGTTTTTCTGTATTCAATCTCATAAACTACGAAGATTTTGACGGCATTGTTATGCTTTCCGATTTAATCAACAATGCCCGTGTGCTTGAACGCGAACGACTTAGAATTATAAAAGCAAACAAGCCTGCAATTACAATCAATAAAAAGCTTCAGGGAATCTGTTGTCTCAAGGTGGACAATTACACGGGAATGTACGAAGTACTTGCTCACCTTATCCGCATGCATAATGTTTCAGACATTGCCTATATTTCAGGAAAAGAATCTGCCGTAGATATTGCCGAACGTTACAAGGCATATAAAGCAGTTTTAGAAGACAACAATATTCCATTCAATAACGAAAAGGTTTATACAATCGATTCGTGCGATTATCACATTGCCTATACTTTCTTTGATGATTATGTAAAATCAGGAAAAAAACTTCCTCAGGCCTTCTGCTGTGCAAACGACCTTATTGCCATGGCCTTGCTCAAGGTTTGCGTAGAAAATAAAATCAAGGTTCCGGAGCAGCTTAAAATAATCGGCTTTGATAACATGACAGAAACACAATGTACAAAGCCTTCAATTACAACAGTAAATAATAACGCAGAGCTCCTTGGTTCCGAAGCAGTAAACCGCCTTCTCAGGGGAATTAATCCGCTGCAGACATTGAGTGTAAAAAGTAATCCTGTTTTAAGACAGTCCTGTGGCTGCAGTTATTCGGTTACTTCGGCACAGAATCTTTTTGCACTTAAAATCCTTGATGAATCAAATAAAAAAGAAGCATTCGATTCCCACATGGAAACAATGGGAGAAATTTTTACAGAAGCAGCAGACGTTTTTACGCTTCTTACAAATATCGAAAACTTTTTTGCAAAATCGCATAGCTTTGAAGGAACAGATTTCTGTATCTTTATGAAATCAGACTGGACTTCGGTACTTATAAACTCTGCCGAAAATCTTCCACAAAATCTTACATATGGTCCGCAGGTTCAGGCTATCAGCTCCGTGCAGAACAATCAGAAATATCTGCGCGAAATGATTCCTGTCAGCGATTTAATTCCTTCCAAAATGAAAACAGATGACAAGAGTAATGTATTTTTGTTCATGCCTGTTTTCCATCATTCATATGTTTACGGCTACTATGTTGCAAAAAATAATCTTTCAATGATCGACAACCGCTACGGATATTTGTGGACCCGCAACATGGGAACAGGCATTGAACACTTCCGCAAAAAGAATATGTTCAAACAGATGAGTCAGCAGTATCTGCGCCTTTCAACAAAAGATGCTCTTTCAGGAGCGCTCAACCGCCAGGGCCTTGAAAAAATGGCAAAGCCTTATTACACCCAGAACAAAAAGAACGGACTCACAACAGTTTTATTCTTCGTTGATATTAACAAGATGAAGCATATCAATGATAAGTTCGGTCATCTTCACGGCGACCTTGCAGTAAAAACAGTTGCAGCTGCAGTGCTTGAAACTATCCCTAAAAACTGGCTGTGCATCCGTTATGGCGGCGATGAATTCCTTGTAGTAGGCAACAGCAAAAACTACAACGGCGAAGATTACTGCACAATGATCAAAGACCGCCTTGCCAAAAAAACATCTGTCATGCATCTGCCATATAATCTTTCTGCCAGCGTAGGAACCTATTCTGTCCCACCACAGATGGATATAACTTTGGAACAGGCAGTAGAAAATGTAGATAACATCATGTACGAGCAGAAGCAGGAATTTCACCGCGCGGACCCTGAGCTTGTCGAAGGGCAAAAAAAAGTTGATGGAAAAGAATGAAAAAAAACGATTTTTTGTTTTTGTTAAGATTTCTGATTATTACGCTTATATATTCCCTTGAATATATTTTCTTAGAGAAAGATTATTTCATATTAGATATTGTTTTGAATCCAGTATTTTTTCCATTTATGCTGGTTATGTATTTAATGATTATTGTTATTTCATTTTTTTGTGAAGAAAAGACAGTTAAAATTCTAAAGGCTGTTACAGATATTGTGTTTATATTGATTTTTTCTTTTCAAACTATATTATTGCTATATTTAGGACTGGAAGATATAGGAGATGGTGGACTTGCGGTTGCTGGAATTGTTCTGTATATTCCTATGTTTATTTGTTTTATAATCTGGCTTGTTCGTGATATAAAACTGTTAAAGAAAAACAGTATGGAGGAAATTGATGAAAAAAACTCCAATAGATGATTTATTGTTTAGCCATGAATAATAATCTGATGTATAATCTTGGCAATGTTCCGGCAATGTTCCGGCAATGTTGTGGCAATGTTGTGGCAATGTTGTGGCAATGTTCGGCAATGTTTGATATAATACAATCAGAGGTTCAAAATGAAAATCACAGATTTATATTCGGATATTCTGATGGAGAATACAAAATATGAGTTCAAGGCAGTTCTTAATCAGGATAATCCTGTAAAATGGGCCAAAACTATTGTTGCTTATGCTAATACAGAAGGTGGTTATCTTTTTGTTGGAGTATCTGATGAGGGGGAAGCATTTGGTTTATCTGTAGATGAAGTCGATAAAACAAAAAATCTTGTCAGTTTGGTAAATGACAGGCACATATTTCCTCATGCAAAAATCAGTTTTTCTATAAGAAGCGTTGATGAAGAAGCAGAGCATTTTGTTCTGGCAATTAAGGTTCTGCAATCTGATTCTGTAGTAAGATATAGAGATGGAGATTTTAACGAAACTGTCTATATCCGAGGTGACGGTAATTCTACTCCTGCAACACCAGAAGAAATAATTTCTCTTTCAAAAAGAAAATATGGAGTTGATAATGAAACATCGCAGGTTTTGTATAATGAAAAAGAATGGAGTGAATATATAGGTCTTTGCCAGGAATTCAGAAGTGATAAATCTGCTCCAACTGTAAAAGAACTTCAGAATGAAGAAATTGTATCAAAAGATGGATATGTAAAAACAGGACTTTTAATGTTCAAGGATGATTATAAAGATGATGATACACTTATATGCTGTCGTCTTTGGAAGGGAAATAATAAAACAGGAACTGTCCTTGATAGTGAAAAATTCAAAGGCTCTCTTTCTGCTGTTTTTCGCCATGCTTTGAGTTTTATTGAACGCAATACAAAAACAGGCTGGAATAAAACCGATAATGGTGGTAGAGCAGAAATTCGTTCTTACCCAAAAGAGGCAATACGAGAAGCTTTGGTAAATGCTATCGCTCATAGAGATTATTCGATTTTGGGAACACAAATTGATGTTGATATTTATAATGATAGAATTGACATTGTTTCACCAGGTTCCTGGCTTTTACCAAAACCATATGAAGATTATCCATTAGGTTCAATTCCTTCTATCAGAAGAAATTCTATTATTGCAGCTTGTCTTGATGTTGCAAATTTGATGGAACGTGGAGGCACAGGTTTTCAAACTATGATTGAAAGTTATAAGGATAGCCCAACTGAAAAACAGCCGTGCGTGATGATTTATCCTGGATTCTTAGATTTACGACTTTATGATAAACTCTTCAAGAACTCTATAATTGATTCAGACCTTTCTGACAGTGAAAGAGTTCTGGAATTATTAAAAGAGGGGCAAAAGGGTGTTAAGGAATTACAGGCAATTACAAAATATAAAAGTCGTAGTCGTTTCTTAGAGGAAATTATTAATCCATTGTTGGAAGCAAAAAAAATAATTCGTATTGGAAATGACAGATCTCCTACGTCTATTTTTAAACTTCTTTAATTAATATAACAAGGCCGTAATTGGTTTTCCTGCTTAGCCATGAATTTCATTTCCACGAAGAACTCAAAATCTTAATACTGTCTGTTTTCCATTTTCTTGCTTTTTATTTAATCCGTAATATAATATTATTAGATAAATGTATATGTGAGGATAAATGAAAATGCTAAATCGCAAACTTCCAAAATTCATAGACATCAACAAATTTGATTTTTCACCTTACGGACGTGAACTTACGAGAGAAGAGTCTTATCTTGTAAATGGTGGTCAGGTAATGTCCCAGGCAGATCAGTATGCAATGGCACAGGCCCATGCCCGCGGTGACAAAGAAACCATGGATGCAATTGTTGCAAAGTATGAAAACAAGGATGAACCAGCACAGACAACAACAGGTAGTTCTTCCGGAAACTCAGGAAGTTCTGGATCTACTGGTAGCACTTCTGAAGTAACCGATGTAAGTAATAATACGCAGACTTCTATACCAGCAAACACTGTAAATCAGAATTCACAGAATCAATCAGACCAGTATGCAATGGCCCAGACCAATGCCAAAGGCGACCAGGAAACTATGGATACAAAGGACATCTATACTCCTCAATCAATAAGGGGTACACATACTTATTCCAAACTTAGCTATGCCCTTATTGAGGGAGTTGGTTTTGTAGCAGAGAGCATTAAGCAAGGGTATTTTGTTGATGAAAAAAATCAATTATCCGTGACAAATTGTGGTTCATTTTCTCAAAGAAATAATATATCAGTTGATAGTTATGTTTTTTATGGAGAAATAACATTAATTCTTGATGGAGAGAAAAAGGAGACGAAAGTTATAACGGTTCCGAAAGAGGATAGAATATGGGATGGAACATATGATTATATAGGGGCAGTTACATTTGATACTCAAATTCCGAATTTCGGTTCTGTTCAAATTGAAACAGATATTGATATGTTGATAAATAATGCTTCTGTAAATTTTGTAAAAGATCAGATGACATTAAGGAATTAAATAAATGAAAAAGCATTTTGTCTTGCTAGTTATTATAATAGTTTCTTTTTTGAGTTGTACAAATACTAAATATAGTGATTTAATTGAGCAAACTAACAGTTTATGTTGGTGGAATAGTATGGAAGATGCTGAAAAAGCTCTTGATATCCTTGACAGAGCCATTGAAATAGAACCCAAGGAATGGAAAGCCTATTCTATTGAATTACAAATATATGATACCTGGTGTCATAAAACAGAAGAGCTTTCAAACAATTATATTGCTTTAAAAGATGTATATGATAGATGGATTATTAATGGAAATACATTTTCATTTGTTCAACTATTTGGTTATGCAAATGTTCTTTTCTGTTTAGGAGAAAGAGAGAAAGCAAAAGATTATTATGACAAAATGAGTTCTTCGGTAATGAATGATAATAGTTTATTGTTAGATGAACAGAACTATGTAGCGTATATTTTGTCTGGGATAATAAATGGATTAATTGTTAAAGAAAATTTCAGTGATTACAAAATGAATGCTTATGATGAAAACGGGGTAAATGAATATCTTTTTCAGATTATTGTAAATGATAGCCAAGAAGATATTATAGAAACTTATTGTACAACATAGTTGTTAGAGGATGTTCTTTTGGGATAAAGAGGGCAATATTTATTATATCTGTAAGAGGAAACTGCTATAAATTAA
>JAFZLJ010000034.1 GCA_017551545.1 Treponema sp.
CAACAAGTATTCTGCAAAGCGCTCGTTCAAGAAAGCAATCGAACTTGCGATGGAAGAAGGAATCTTAACTGATTATCTTGATCGTAAATCGCGGGAGGTAATTAATATGCTTTGTGCAAAATATAATTACAAAATGGATATCGCGGTAAAGAAACAGGAAGCCTTTGAAGATGGACAACAGGCAAAAGCCGAAGAAACTGCAAAAAATTTTATAAAAATGGAAATACTTTCCGATGAACAAATTTCACAAGGAACAGGTTTGCCGTTAGAAAGAGTAAAGGAACTTGCTGATGAAATTCGTTAGAACCAGAGGTTTTGCAAAACAAACAATGCTCTGTGCTAAATATGATTATAAAATGGATATTGCAGTAAAACAGGAAGAAGCCTTTGAAGATGGCATGAATGCAGGCCAGCAGAAAAAAAGCCATTGAAGCTGCCCTCACTATTATCAGGAAATACAAGGCAACTCCGGAAAATGCGGCAGCTGATGTTGGGGCGCCATTGGAAAAGGTTCTTGAATACTTGAAAAACGAATAGTGTTCAGAAGCCATAAAAACTTCAAAAATTTACGTATTTTTTACTTGAAAACAATCATAATGTGATTTACAATTAACATGCTGTTTAAATAAAACCACCGTTTTATTTAAATAGGCCTGCTCGTATGGGTAGGTGAATGTGAACAAAATTCAATATTTTATGAGAGGATTTTCTTATGAAAAAAATTATGACAATTCTTGCAGCTCTTGCAGTTGCTTTGATGTTAGTGGGATGTGCAGCCCTCGGTAAAGGTTTCACAAGCGGTACAAAATGGAAGAAGAAGATGACTGTTAATGGTACAAACATCACAACAACATACCGCCGATTCATTAAACCATTGAGTACATCTACAAAGGTTTCTGCAATTGCGACTACAATAGTTGTTGATAAAACAAAATCAACTTTGTCAGTTGGAAGCGGAACTGACCAGAAAAATGTTGTAGTTGGTTTGGCATTTGATTTCCACAATCATGGAACAACAACCAACCCTGAATATGATTTTGTTTTGATTGGGTTTGCTCCAGCAACAAAGTTATTCTATGTTGAAAAGTATTCGAATGTAAGCAAAGCTAATGCATCAACTGCAGATACTGATATGGCAGAAGATCAGGAAGATTTAGGTGAAACAGGTTTTGATACAGATGCCTCATCTATGGCTGATTATTTATCATTTGATGGTAGTTTCCCAATGACATTACTGACTTCACAGATTGCTAATGACTGGAAAACTGCTCCTACCGATTCATATGACAAAGATGGAGACAATGGTTTTGAAATCTATGTTCAGGTAGCGCAATCTGCAACTACAAAGGGAACTTATGACATTTATCTTGGTTCTCAAAAAGTTGCAACATATACTCCACAAGAAAATGCTAACTATAAAGATGCAAATGGTTATCGTGTTGGAAAAGCTGCTGTTTATGCAAACTCTCCACAGGGTACAAAAGTTGTAGCAACATATATTTCTGATAAAACCAAAACAACAGGCCTCTTCGTAGATGACGAAGATTACTAATATCAACTGAACATTCTAGTTCACTAAACACAAAGGTCACTGCCTCTTGGGTGGTGGCCTTTTTTTTATTGCAGGAAGGTTTCTACAAGCTGTTCGACATCTTTTGTGCTCAGGGGGTGTTCGTGGGTTTCCATTGTTAGAATCAGGTTTTTGCCACTTATAATGTTTTTTCGGGCATATAGGGAAAGTCTTTTGACTACACCGCGGGCATATTCCGGATCATCCATTCTGCCGCAGTGTTCCCAGTAAAACTCCTGTCTGGTCCGTTTGTTCAAACAAAAAAAATCCGGATGAAAGGTAATGCTGCTGCTTATTTTCACAGGAAACTCGTAGTGATAGGGAACGCCTTTTGCTTTGAGTATGCTTGCAATTATCACCTCCGACTTGGAGCGCACGTGTTCGTTTTTTGGCGTAAATAAATTATCTTCTGGTGTGTCCCTTTTTAGTTCAAACTTCTGGGTCTGCCATTGTTTTACATATGTGTTGTCATCTATAAATACAGGAGTTACAAGAAGCTTTCTGGCAGTCGGCAGCTTTGAAAAACAATTTATGCATTTTTGGGGCGAATAGCTTTTTGTAAATTCTTCCAGGCTGGCAATGTTTTTTGCAATATAGGGAATCAGTTTTTTATCATAATCTCTTTGCGCAAGTGTTTTTGCCAGTTGAATATTTTTCTTTCGTATATAAAAACGCTTGTTTTTTATCTCTGAATAATATTGAAAGGTTCCATTACTTTTAGAAAGTCGCAGGGTTTTGTCAGCGATATCTTTTTCCTGAGCCTGCAATTTTGTTTGTAATTGCTCTTCTAATTGCCTTAAACCCTCCAAATGTTTTAATGCCAGTTCCAATAACTTCATAACATGCCTCCTTAAAATGTTATTTACGTGCAGACAAGGCTTTCTGCCTCAAATTGCACGTAGGAAAAGGTCTGGTTTTTATATGTTTACGTGCAGTTTATGCCGAAGTCCCTGAATTGCACGTAAAAAGAACCACTTGGGTTTATAACTTACGTGCAAACATCCCGAAAACCCTCTGGATGCACGTAAGAAAGTCCCTGAGATTGATATATTTACGTGCAAATGGAGCAGTAGCACTTTTGTTGCACGTAAACCACCACCCGGGCTATTCTTGTTTACGTGCAGAAGACGTAGCACCGCCCAAATTGCACGTAAGCGCCTGTTAAAAAAATCCCCCTTATATAGTATTAAAAAAAAAGTGGACTTCTTACAAAAATTCCCCCAGAAAAATCAAAAAAAATTCAAATTTCAACAAAATTCCCCCAAAATCTTTCCAAAATACAAACTTTTTACTATAATATTCTGCATGGCAACACAACACAAACAAATTGACGCGCAGACTCTTGAAAATCTGCTTTATCTTAGTCGTTTGTCTCCGGACAGTACTAATATGGAGACCCTCAAAAAACAGGTAGACGATATTGTTTCTTATTTTGAAATTCTTTCTAAATACGATGACAGCGAAAACCCATACGACGCATATCCAACCACAACTGCAGATGCTCTTCGCGGCGATACTGTTGTAGAAGGCCTTGATATGCCAGACGTAAAAAAAGTAAGCAAAGACTTTATGGACGGATATTTCCAGGTTCCAAAAGTGCTCGGGGAAGGTGCCTAATGTATTACACAATCGACGAAACACGCGCTGCCCTCAAAAACGGCGACACTACAAGCGAAAAACTTGTCCGCTCTGCAATAGACACTTTCGAAAAAGACAAGTCTGCACCAATTCCTCTTAATGCCTTCATCGAGCTTTACGAGGATGCTGTAGAAAAAGCTGCTGCTGCCGACAAAGAAATTGCAACTGCCCGCGCCGCTGGTCCAGCCGCCCTTGATGCCCTCTTTGCCCAAAAGCCTCTCCTTGGTATCCCTTTTGCAAACAAAGACAACATCAACTCAAAAGGTCATCGCCTTACATGTGCTTCAAAAATTCTTGAAGGTTATGTTGCCCCATATAACGCTACAGTAATTGACCGTCTTGAAAAGGCTGGTGCCATTGCTCTTGGCCGCTGTAATCAGGACGAGTTTGCTATGGGTTCTTCAACAGAATATTCCTGCTATGGTCCAACCCGTAACCCAATCAACCGCGAGTTTGTATCCGGTGGATCTTCTGGTGGTTCAGCTGCAGCCGTTGCCGCAAATCAGGCTCTCTTTGGTCTTGGTACAGAAACTGGTGGTTCGGTACGCCTTCCAGCCAGCTACTGCGGAATCTACGGTCTTAAAACAACTTACGGAGTTCTTAGCCGCTGGGGTGTTGTTGCTTATGGTTCATCACTGGATCAGGTTGGTATTCTTGGCCACACACCATCAGACATTGCAGAACCTCTTTCTCTCATGTGCGGGGTAGACTTTTATGACGACACTTCTGCAGACCTTCCGAACGCAGATCAGCTCAAAAATCTTACTGCACTCACAGACGACGAATTTAAATCTCTCAAAATAGCAATTCCAAAGCAGTTCCTTAAAACAGAAGGAGCCGACCCTGACGTTGTAAAATGCTTTGCTGCAACCCGCGAATGGTTCACTTCAAAAGGTGCAACTGTCGAAGAAGTAGACCTTCCGATTCTTGATGCTTCAATTGCCGCTTACTATGTAATCGCTCTTTCAGAAGCAGCCAGCAACCTAAGCCGCTTTGACGGAATCCGCTACGGACGCCGCGTTGATAACCAGAAGGGCTACGACGAGCTTTATGTAGACACACGAAGCGAAGGCTTTGGCCCAGAAGTAAAGCGCCGAATTGTAATCGGAAACTATGTTCTTTCTGAGCAATTCAGTGGCGACACCTATAAAAAAGGTATGACAGTTCGTGCCAGAATTCAGCGCGAGGTTGCCGCAGTTTTCAACAACTACGACATTATCCTTTGCCCGACATGCCCTACAGCTGCCTTTAAGCTTGGTTCAAAAGTTGACAATCCGCTTGAAATGTATCTTTCGGATTTGTATACAACCTTTGTAAACCTTGCACGCATTCCTTCAATCAACGTGCCTGCCGGCCGCACAACAGCCGACAACATGCCGATTGGTATGCAGTTTGCCGGAGCAATGTTCAGCGAAGCAAAAATCCTTCGCCTTGCCCAAGTATGGGAAAACGACCATAATGGAATTGGTATTCCAGTAAATAAGGAGTAATATAATGAAAACCGACGAAAAATTTGATTTTAAGATTGATAACCTTGGACCTTGTACAATCCAGTCGCCGATTAAACTTTCTACAGTTCAGGGCGATTATACAGCAAACTATGTACGCGACGATTCATATGTAATTGCAAACGTAAATGTATATGACGCAACAAAGCCGATTGTAATGGATTCAACAAACCTCATGGAAAAAGCAGGTCCCCGCGAAAAGATTTTCTTTGACCCGACTCATGCAAAAGCCGGAATCTGTACCTGTGGTGGTTTGTGCCCTGGTTTGAATGATGTTATTCGTGCGGTTGTACGCTGTTTGAATACCCGTTATGGCGTAAAAACAATCAAAGGATATCAGTTTGGTTTCCGCGGATTTTTTGCAGACTCAGGCTACGAACCAATCGAGCTTGACCGCTACCTTATAGATGAAATCCACAAAATTGGTGGAACTTACCTTGGAACAAGCCGTGGCGGCGGACAGCGCGTAAGTGAAATTGTTGACTGTCTTGAACGCGACGGAATCAATATGCTTTTCATTATTGGTGGTGACGGAACTCAGCGTGGTTCTTATGATATTGCCTGCGAAGTAGAAAAGCGCGGACTTAAATGTGCAGTAGTTGGAGTTCCAAAAACTGTAGATAACGACCTTATGTTCATGGACCGTTCCTTTGGATTTGAAACAGCAGTTCAGCGTGCAAAAGAAACAGTTGCCGCTGTTCACATGGAAGCAGCCAGCCAGATAAACGGTATTGGTCTTGTAAAACTTATGGGCCGCGAAGCCGGATTCATTGCAGCCGCTGCAGCTCTTTCTAGCCACGAAACAAACTTCTGTCTTATTCCTGAAGTTCCTTTTGAAATGGAAGGCGAAAACGGATTCCTTGCATGCCTTGAACGTCGTCTTGCAAAACGCGGTCACGCAGTAATTGTTGTTTCAGAAGGTGCAGGTCAGGATCTCCTTCAGTCTACTGGCGCAACAGATGCTTCGGGCAACAAAAAGCTTTCGGACATTGGGGTATTCCTCAAATCAGAAATTGAAAAATATTTCAAGGCAAAGAAAATCGAAATCAACCTTAAATATATTGATCCTTCTTATCAGATTCGTGCCTGCGTAACTACAGCCAGCGACTCAATTTATTGTGAACGACTTGGTAACAACGCAGTACACGCAGCAATGGCAGGAAAAACAAAGTGTGTAATCGGTCTTGTTCACGACAAGTTCGTACATCTGCCAATCAGTGCTGTAACTGCTCACCGCAATGCCGTAGACCCAGAAGGCTCACTCTGGCGTGATACTTTGGATGCAACAGGTCAGCCAATCCTCATGGTAAACGACATTGAAAAGGCACATGCAAAAATGGCAGCAGCTGTAGCAGGTGCAAAATCAAAGCCAAGCGAACAGAAAAAAGGAAAATAAAACCAAAACTTATTGGAGATAAATTATGGAAGAAGTACTTGAGTTATTGCGTCAGAATGCAAGATTGTCTGTAGAAGACATTTCTGCAATGACAAAAAAATCTGTAGATGAAGTAAAAGCTATCATCAAAAAGCTCGAAGATGACGGAGTAATCCTCAAGTACGCGGCCATTGTTAATCCCGAAAAAGATAAAAGCTCAAAAGATCTTGTTCGTGCCGAAATTCAGATTCAGGTTCAGCCACAGCGCGAACACGGTTTTGATGCAATTGCCGACAGAATCTACCGCTTTCCTCAGGTAAAGTCACTTTATCTTATGAGCGGCGGCTACGATCTTAAAGTAATTATTGAAGGCGACAACCTTAAAGAAGTTGCTCTTTTTGTAAGCGAAAAGCTTTCTACACTTGAAGGAGTTCGCTCTACAAAAACAACATTTGTTCTTAAAACCTACAAAGAAAACGATATAGTTTATGTAGCCGATGAACGTGACAGACGCGAAGGAGTTCAGGCTTAATGAACACACGAAAAGATAAATTTTCCGGCAAGATGGAATCTATTCCACCGTCTGGAATCAGAAAGTTTTTTGAACTCTGTATTGGTCACGATGACATCATTTCTCTTGGTGTAGGTGAGCCTGATTTTCCAACTCCTTGGGTAATCCGCGAAGAAGCATTTTATCATCTTGAAAAAGGTCACACTTCATATACTTCAAACTGGGGTATTATTGAACTGCGCGAAGAAATTGCAAAATATCTTGAACGCTTTAATTTGTACTATGACCCAAAAACAGAAATCCTTCCGACAGTTGGTGCCAGTGAAGGCTTGGACTTAGTACTTCGTTCAATCTTAAATCCGGGCGATGAAATTATTGTATGCGAACCTTGTTATGTAAACTATCAGCCTTTGTCTACTTTGTGTGATGCTACAGTAATTCACCTTGATACAAGTAAAACAGATCTTTATCCAACAGCTGCTGCAATAGAAGCTGCCTGTACATCAAAAACAAAAGCAGTGATGTTCTGTTCTCCAAGTAATCCTACAGGCCGTGTAATTCCTGCCGAAGAACTTGAAAAAATTGCAGAAGTTGTAAAAAAGCATGAACTTTGGTGCTTGAGTGATGAAATCTACTGTGAACTTTTGTACGATGACCGTAAGCATGTTTCAATCGGTTCGTTCCCTGGCATGAAAGATTATGCAATCATCTTCAACGGCTTTTCAAAATCTTTTGCTATGACAGGCTGGAGAATCGGATATATTGCAGCTCCTCATGACCTTTTGGTTCAGTGCTGTAAGCTTCACGGTTATAATACAATCTGTCCGCCGATTTTCAGTCAATATGCTGCTGCAGAAGGTTTGCGTAACGGCTGGAGTGAAGTTGAAAAAATGCGCGTAAGCTACCAGCAGAGACGAAATCTTATGCTCAAGGCTTTCCACGATATGGGACTTCCTTGCTTTGAACCTGAAGGTGCCTTCTACATGTTCCCAGATATCCGTCCTACAGGAATGACAAGCGAAGAATTTGCCACCGAGCTTATTCAGAAGTATAATGTAGCTGTAGTACCAGGTAACTGTTTTGGTGATGCCGGCGAAGGCTTTATCCGCTGCTGTTATGCTACAGATATCAATAAGATTAAGATTGCCATGGAGCGCATTGCAACTATGGTAAAGGAAAAAACAAAGTAGGAGACTGTGCAGAATGTTGATTCCAGTTTTAATTGCAGTAACTGTTGCTGTTGTTCTTATTACGGTTATTCTTATTGCAAGTGGTCTGAAAAGAGGATCAAGAAATACTCGTGCCGATAAGGTTCAATCCTCTGTTCAGAAAAAAGGAATGAGCGCTGTAGTAAAAGAATACGAAAAAAAGCTGGTACACGATCCTCACAATATTGAAGCTTTAAACGGACTTGGTCAGGTTTATTACGATGACGGAAACTGGGAAAAAGTCTGGAGCATTTATAAAACCTTATTTGACCTTTCTTCTGCACATACAGAAATTGATGTAGCCGAAGTTACCCGTAAGTGGGGAATTGCAGGTTACTATCTTAAAAAATATGATGAAGCAATTAATGCACTTATGTTTTCTATTAAGAAGCAGCCCGATTCTTTTGAAACAAACTTCTTCTTAGGCAGCACACTTGTAGAAAAACAGACCTTTGATAAGGCAGCCTACTGCTTCAAAAAATGTAAACTTATTAATCCCGAAAATACAGATGTAAATAAACAGCTTGGTTTGTGTCTTTTTAAAAGTCAGAAATACCGCGACAGTCTTGCCTACTTGAAAAAGGCGCTCGATGTTGAACCGGAAAATAAAGAGCTTCTTTATGATATGGCTGTTGCAATGACAGAATCTGGAATGGGCGACAAGGCTCTTAAAATTTTTGTACACCTTCGTCCTGATCCTGTTTTTGGAGCTCAGTCTTGTCTTGAAGCCGGTAAAATGCACGAACGTACAAAAGATTTCCAGTCTGCAATTACCGATTATGAAATTGCAGCTAAGCTCGAAAATGTTCCTGATCAGATTGCTCTTCAGATTAAGTACCGCTGTGCAAACGCTTATATTGCTTCAAACAATATTCCAAAAGGACTCGTTCTTCTTAAGCAGATCCAGTCTCAGCATCCGGGTTATAAAGATGTAGACAGTCTTGTTTCACGCTATCAGGAATTAAATCAGAACCAGAATCTTCAGGTTTACCTTATGTCTGGTACAAGTGATTTTGTTGCCCTTTGCCGAAAGTTCATTACAGTATTCTTTAAGAATGCCTTTGTTAAAATTGAAGATGTTTCTGTTGCTTCTGAAAGTATTGAAATTATCTGCGATGTTGAAAGCAACAAATGGGAAGCAAAAAATCTTTTCCGTTTTTACAGAAATCAAAATACAATCGGCGATATTTATGTGCGCGAGTTCCATGCAAAAATGCGCGATGCCCGCTGCGATAACGGCTACTGTGTAACAATGGGTTCTTTCTCTGAAAGTGCACATCAATATACCGAAGGCCGCCCAATTGATTTAATTGAAAAAGACGCACTTTGTGCAGCACTTAAAAAAATCAATATGCTTAATTAGTCCGGCGGGTTTAATATGAACATCTGCCTGTTTGAAAAATCTCAAATTGATTTGCCTCTTTCGTTTGATGATGAACGCGGTGCGCATATTTTAAATGTGCTTCATAAAAAGCAGGGTGATGATTTTACTGCAGGAATTATTGGTGGTCAGAGCGGGGTAGCAACTATTACCCGGATTGATGAAACTGCCCGCCAGATTTTTTTTGAGTTTAAACCAACAGGCGACGGAAAGCCTTTGAATCCTCTCAAGATGATTATTGGTTTCCCGCGTCCTATTCAGCTGAAAAGGCTTTTGCGAGACATTGCGGCTCTTGGAATAAGTGAAGTTCACCTTACAGGCACAGAACTTGGCGAAAAGTCATATATGCAAAGCGACCTTGCCCAGCCAGAAGCAGCCTGGAAGTTACTCCGCGAAGGCACAGTCCAGGCCGGCAGCACACATGTTCCAGCTGTTTTTGTGCATACTACTCTGGTGGAGACCTTGGGGTCCCTGAGCCAGCTTGTCCTGAGCTATGTCGAAGGGAAGGGCGAGCAACTGATCTGTCTGGACAACGTAAACCCAGCATGCCCGCTTGGAGAAGTTCAATTTAGTGCCGACGTGCCTGTCATCGCTGCCATAGGAAGCGAACGCGGCTGGACAGACAAAGAACGAAGCTTACTTGAACAGTCAGGTTTTATCCGCTGTGGAATGGGCAGCCGCATAATGAGAACAGAAACCGCCGCAACAGTAGCAGGCGCAATTATACTTAATTCAATGGGAGTGTTAAAATGACAAACGAAAAAATAAAAGAAATGCTTCTTGATATTTATCCGTGCGAAATTGATTTCACAGTTATTCAGACTGGAAAAGAAAGCAAACGCGTAAACGGATTTTACAAGCCAGACACTCATGAAATATATCTTCACAATCTTAACTTCAAAGCAGAAAACGAACTTGTTTATACAGCAGTTCATGAATACACTCATCATTTTATGACAATCAAAAAGCAGGAAACAGACCCAAGTTATGGAACTGCCTGCAAAGTTCACACTCAGGAATTCTGGGCAAAGTTTGGTGAATTGATTGAAGTTGCCGAAAAAAAGGGTTATTATTCTATTGGCTGGGAAAGCAACGCAGAGCTTAAGGAATTAACCGAAGACATAAAAAAGAACTACCTTGCAAAAAACGGCGAGCTCATGCAGGAGTTTGGAAAA
>JAFZLJ010000035.1 GCA_017551545.1 Treponema sp.
AAGAACCCTAAGGGAAAGCGTATTTTTGGACCAGTAGCCCGCGAGTTGCGTGATATGGACTTCATGAAGATCATTTCACTTGCTCCGGAAGTTCTTTAAGGAGATATTAAATGATTACTAAGTCAAAAATCCGAAAGGACGATACTGTACAGGTACTTGCAGGTAAAGACAAGGGAAAGAGAGGAACTGTAGTTCGCATCATTCCTAAGAAAGACGCTGTAATCGTATCTGGTGTAAACATTGTTAAAAAGGCAATGAGAAAGAAGAGTCAGCAGGATCAGGGCGGTATTGCCGAGATCGAAGCTCCTCTTAATATTTCGAATGTAGCAATCGTATGTAAAAAATGCGGTCCTACAAAAATTGGTTATAAAATTGACGGCGACAAGAAAATTCGTGTATGCCGTAAATGTGGAGATGTTCTGTAATGGCAAATTACGTACCTCGGCTTAAGAAAGTCTATAAAGACGAAATCGCACCGGCTCTTACAAAAGAGTTTGGCTACACAACTCCAATGCAGGTTCCTGCAGTAAAGAAGATTGTTGTAAGCATGGGTGTTGGTGAAGCTCTCACAAATAAGAAACTCCTTGATGCCGCAGTTGCAGACTTGACCGCAATCACAGGTCAGAAGGCTGTTAAAACTAAGGCTAAGAAGAGTATTGCTAACTTCAAACTGCGTGAGGGCAACGAAGTGGGTGCAATGGTAACATTGCGCGGAGATATCATGTATGAATTCATGGATCGCCTTATTAATGTTGCTTTCCCACGTATTAAGGATTTCCGTGGAATCAAGGCTACTGGTTTTGATGGACACGGCAATTTCTCTGTTGGTATTACTGAACAGTTGATATTCCCAGAAATCGACTTTGATAAAATTACAAAGGTTGCTGGTATGAATATTACATTTGTAACAAGTGCAAATACTGATGCTGAAGCTAAGTCACTTCTTACAAAGTTCAATATGCCGTTCCGTAAGTAGGTGAAGTATGGCAAAGAAATCAATGGTTATTAAAGCAGCCCGCAAACCTAAGTATTCAACAAGACAGTATAATCGCTGTCAGATTTGCGGTCGTCCACGTGGATATTTGCGTAAGTATAAGATGTGTCGTATCTGCTTCCGCAAATTGGCAAGCGAAGGCCAGCTTCCTGGCATTACAAAATCAAGTTGGTAGGAGATAGAAATGAGTGCATCAGATCCAGTAGCAGACATGCTCACAAAGGTTCGTAATGCGGCTATGGCCCGCCACGAGAAAGTAGATGTTCCTGCTTCTAAACTTAAACTCGAAATCGTTAAGATTTTGAAGACAGAAGGATACATCAAGAACTTCAAGAAAGTTCAGGAAGAAGGTAAAAATATCCTTCGCATATTCTTGAAATATGATGATGATAATAATCCGGTAATCCACGGTGTTAAGAAAATTTCTACACCAGGTCGCCGTGTTTATTCTGGTTACAAAGATTTGCCACGTGTTTACAACGGTTATGGTACAATCATCGTTTCAACTTCTGCTGGTGTTACAACTGGTAAGAAAGCTACAGAAAAGATGGTTGGTGGCGAATTAGTTTGCACAATCTGGTAATGGGGGGCAGAAAGTATGTCAAAAGTTGGTAAACTTCCTGTTGCTATTCCAGCAGGTGTAACAGTAAATGTTGCCGATGGCGTTATTGCTGTAAAGGGACCTAAGGGAGAACTTAAGCAGTCATTCCATAACGAAATCGACATTAAAGTACAGGGAACAGAAGTTCTCCTTACTCCAAAAGACGAATCAAAGCAGACAAATGCTTATCACGGACTTTACAGAAGCCTTATCAATAACATGGTAAAAGGTGTTACAGAAGGTTTCTCAAAGACTCTTATCATTACTGGTGTAGGTTTCCGTGCAGAAGTTAAGGGTAAGGAACTTATAATGAACCTTGGATATTCAACAGACTTTATTGCTATGATCCCGGACGGACTTACAGTAACTGCAACTCCAGATGGAAAAGTTACAATTGCCGGAATCGACAAGCAGTTGGTTGGTGAATTTAGTTCTCAGATTCGCAAGTTGCGCAAGCCTGAACCTTACAAAGGAAAGGGTATCCGCTACGAAGACGAAGTTATCCGCCGCAAGGTTGGTAAGACTGGTGTTAAATAAGGTGAAGCTATATGTTTAAGAAAATGAACGACAAAAACAGAAGACGCTTGCACAGAAAGATTCATATCCGTAAGTCAATTTTCGGAACTGCTGACAGACCAAGAATGACTGTTACACGCAGCAACAAGAATATTTCTGTTCAGGTTATTGATGATACTGAAGGAAAGACTTTAGCTTCAATTTCTACTATGGAAAAAGAGTTTGCCTCTCTTAAGCCAAATACAGAGGGAGCTGCAAAACTTGGTGAAGCTTTGGGTGCACGCCTTAAGGATAAGAAAATCTCTAAGGTTGTTTTCGACAGAAATGGTTATTTGTACCATGGTGTTGTTAAAGCACTTGCTGATGGTGCCCGTAAAGCTGGTATCGAATTCTAGGAGATATTATGGAACATCAGAAAAACTTTGATAAAGAACCAAAAGAGAAAGAATTTGTAGAAAAACTCGTTACTCTTAACAGAACCTGTAAGACTGTAAAGGGTGGACGCCGCATGTCTTTCTCTGCCCTCACTGTAGTAGGTGATGGAAAAGGTCGCGTAGGATACGGTCTTGGTAAAGCTAATGACGTATCTGAAGCAATTAAAAAGAGCATAGATAAGGCAAAAAGAAGTCTTGTATTCGTACCATTGAAGAACGGTACTTTGCCACACGAAATGACAGGTAAATACAAGAGTTCAGAAGTTTTGTTAAAGCCAGCTTGTTCCGGTACTGGAATTATTGCTGGTGGTACAGTCCGTGCTATTATGGAAGCTGCCGGTGCAACAGACATTCAGTCTAAGTCATTGGGTTCAAATGCTGCTGTAAACGTAGTTCGCGCAACATTCGACGCAATTTCTAAGATTATGGATGCAAAGAAGATTGCAGCTAACAGAGGTAAAACTCTGGATGAATTGTGGGGTTAATTATGGCTAAAGAAAAACAGATTAAAGTTACATTGATTAGAAGTGTAATCGGCCAGAAGCCAGACAAGAGAGCAACTGTAAAAAGTCTTGGTCTCAAGAAAATCAGTTCCTCAAATATTCTTCCAGATAACGACGCTGTTAGAGGAATGGTTGCTGCAGTATCACACTTGGTAAAAGTGGAGGAAATCTAAAATGGCAGAATACAATCCAATTCTTAGCGCTCCTCAGGGTGCTAACAAAAAACCTAAGCGAGTAGGACGCGGTTCATCTTCTGGACTTGGTACTACAGCTGGTAAAGGTAATAAAGGACAGCAGTCAAGATCTGGTAAGGCAGCTCCTTATGTAGGTTTTGAAGGCGGACAGATGCCGTTGTACAGACGTATTGCTCACAAGGGATTCTCAAACTATCCTTTCAAGAAAGAATACTACTGTATCAATGTTGATCTTCTTGACGCTAAATTCGATGACGGAGCAACTGTAGATAAGGCTGCTCTCATTGAAAAAGGATTCATTTCTTCAAAGACTGCAACTTTGGTAAAGATTCTTGGTAACGGTGATGTTACAAAGAAGCTTAATGTTGTAGCCGACAAAGTATCTGAATCGGCAAAGGCTAAAATCGAAAAGGCTGGCGGAACAGTAAAGATTATTGAAGCTGCTGCAGAAAGTAAATAATTCGGAGTAAGGACATGGCAAGCAATCCAATTGTAAATATGTTTAAGGTCAAGGAACTTAGAGACCGTTTGTTCTTTACATTGCTCATTCTGGCTGTATACCGCCTGGGATGTACATTGACAATGCCTGGCATTGATGCAAACGTTCTTATTAAGTACTTTGATGATCTTGCTGCGCAGAACAACAATGCGTTCGCAAGTTACATGGACTTCTTCGTTGGTGGAGCGTTCTCCAACTTCTCCGTTTTCATGCTTGGTGTTATGCCTTATATTTCAATGCAGATCATCATGCAGCTTGCTGTAATTATTTTCCCATCGCTTAAGCGTATCTCTCAGGAGGACGGCGGACAGCGCAAGATTGCACAGATTTCAAGAGTTGGAACAATTTTTGTATGTATTGTGCAGTCTTGGGGTGTTTCTGTTTATGCATCAAGCATTCCAGGTTGTGTACTTCTTGAAAATGCAATTGCCTTTAAGGCACTTGTTATTCTTATTGTTACAACTGGTTCTATGATTACAATCTGGCTTGGTGATCAGATTACAGCTAATGGTATTGGAAACGGTATTTCAATGATGATTTTTGCAGGTATCGTAGCTCGTCTTCCTAATGCAATTGTCAATCTTGGACAGGCAGTAAAGGCAGGCGATGTACAGCTTGTATTTGTCATCTTAATTTTACTCTTGTTTATTGTAATTATCGCTTTGGTAATATATGAAGAGTCAGGACAGAGAAAGATTCCTGTACACTATGCAAAACGTGTAGTAGGAAGAAAAATGTACGGTGGTCAGAGCACATATATTCCGTTCAAGGTTAATCCTTCAAACGTAATTCCTTTGATCTTCGCTAACTCTTTGTTAACACTTCCTCTTACTGCTGTTTCATTATTTTCAAAGGGTAGTAATGCAAAACCATGGGTAGGAGCTATTTCTCGGTTCCTTACTCCAAATGGCTGGGGATACAATGTTTTGTTAGTTCTTCTTATTATCTTCTTCGCATACTTCTACACTCAGGTAACACTGAACCCTACAGAAATTGCAAAGAATATCCGCGAAAACGGCGGCTCCATTCCGGGTGTTCGTACAGATAAGACAGAAGAATATCTGACAAAAATATTA
>JAFZLJ010000036.1 GCA_017551545.1 Treponema sp.
GCGTTGCTCACAGAAAAACAGGACTTTGATTCAAGCAGGATGTTGGGGAAATACAAACCAATGAGTCTTGTTGATCAGGCTCTTGCTGCCATCCATTAAATAGCGTAGAAAGTTGACTTGTTCGTTGACTTTTTATGGGAGTACAATATGGAAGAATCAGCAAAAATCGGAACCTGCGTGGAGCATTCGCGCAATAATAAATATTTTGTAGAGTTTGTGGAACACCAGGAAAAACTTAAGGCAAAGAACCCGGCTGCATATGAAGGTGTAAACCTTGAAGATGACGGAGCTTTTCTTGCATACATGACCCGCAAATATTTTAAGGACAATATGATTGCAAGCATCCTGAAAATCATTATTGGCCTGGCACTTCTTGTTGCTGCAAAAATTATTCTTGGCAGAGGCGCTGGTTCTACAATGAATCTTGTTGCAATAGGCGTCTTTATTGTGGGCCTCTTTTTTGCACCAACAGGCATATTCTTTTTCTTTTCAAACTTTTCATGCTATCGTCATTATAAGGATTATGTAACAGGCCGCGATGACCCGTTCATGGATAAAGTAATAAAGTTTTATAGTAAATAATCAGGAGGAAAAAATGAAACGAAAACTATTACTTATAACATTGATTTTCTTATTTATTTCCGGACTTTTTGCACAAACAAGAGACTTCGGAAAAATTTTATTGTTTCAGACAAATGAAGTTCTGAATTCACGATGCTCTGATATTGATGAGTTGTCTGATTTTTTAGGAGAAGCACAGACAATAGTTTCGGATTTTAATAAAGCTGATGAACTTGGCGATGGATTTATTTTCTTTGCATTCCGTCCTGTAAAAAAATCGGCAGTCTGGTTTTATCTTCCAAACGCTGATGAAAAACAACTGGAACAGCTTAAAACCAAATTGCTTTCAATAACTCCATGTACTGTGCAGGGTGGACCTGTTGCAATTGCAATTTCAAATTTAGAGGATCCGGCCCAACAGTTAACTTTTCCAAAGGAATGGATGGCAGCTGTTGAAGAATCTGGAAATAACGGACTTGAAGTATCAGATTTGCTTAATAGAATCTGGCCTTCTGAAATTACAAAGGCTGAAAAAACAAATCTTCTAAAACTGATTAAGAAATTCAAAAAAGAAAAAGACTTTTCAAATGAAAGTCTGCAAAAGTATTCCGATATAGTTGAATATGCGGTTCTAAGTGATATTATTAAAATTTCAATTAATTCTGAATGCTGGCCTGAAGAAGTTTCTAATACAGAATATGGTTCGATGTTTATGCTGGCCTATATCTGTGGAAATCTTGAAAAGCAGTTGAATTCCGGTGAATATGCAAATGCTCAGGAAGAAGGAATTAAATTTGAATTAGAAAAATATAAGCAGTTAAAGAAGATTGATAAGAATATAAGCATAAGCTTCTTTGAAGATATGCTGTAATTAATTGTTCTTAAGAATATCTACCGTGTGACTGCCGGCTCCAACAAGCTCTGCGCGTTCTGCAATTGCCAGCTGGTACTTGCAGAATGCCTGGAACTCTTCTTCTGACATTTCATTTAATTCACGGCGCATGTAGTCGGCAGCTCCATCTGCAGAAATTATTTTTACACGTTCAAGTCCCGCAGCCTTATTCAAGCGGTCTATATCTTCAAGCCTTACATAATCATAAAGTTCATTTTCATCGCACACTGTGTGGAAGTCTGGGGTAAGTCCGCCCTTGTCTGAAACTTCTTTCCAGTGATGTTCCTTAAAGCAATACTGAAGCACGCTGTAATCATTCATAACATAAGCAACAAGAATGTATCCGCTTTTTTTTGTGATTCGTTTTGCTTCGGCGAGTGCCTTAAGTTTTTCTTCATCACCGTGAAGATGATATAACGGTCCAAAGAGTAGGGTAATGTCAAAAGTTCCGTCTTCTAAAAAATGAAGGTCACGTGCATCTCCCTGCCAGGTTTTTATATTTTCATGTTTGCTGCGTAAGATTTCTAAGTTATGTGGGACTAACTCAACGGCAGTGACGTCGTATCCGCGGTGGCATAGTTCTATGCTGTAGCGGCCGGTGCCGGCACCGATGTCGGCGATTTTTATTGGTCCTTCGTGGATTGCCGCGCTATCGCTCTCAATGACGGAGGTAATGTAATGCATTGTGGTTAAAAATTCAATCTGACCATGTCTTGTTGTGAGTCTATGTTCTTCGTGGAATTTATTGTAGTATTTTTCTAAGATGGTCATGCGCGGGGTTTTAGGGGCGCAGCCCCTAGGCGAAGGGGGTAGGCGCAACGCAGTGCGCCGAGGGGGAAGGCGTTCCCCCACACTATTTACTATCCCCTATTTACTATTCCCTGATTTCTATATCTTCCAGGCCTTATCAACAGCGGCGAGGGCGGCCTTCTTTTCACTGTCGCTCATGAATGAAGAAATGTAGCTGTTCTTAATAAGCTGCTTGATTTCATCCATTGTGAACTTAAGGCTCTTTACACAAATCCAAAGTTCGTCGAGCATTGTTGTCTTAAAGAAAACAGGATCGTCTGTGTTGATACAAACCATAATTCCCTGATCAAAATATTTGCGTACAGGGTGGTAGCGGGCCATCTTAACAACTTTCTTTGTGAATGTATTTGAAGTAATACAAATTTCAATAGGAAGCTTTGTCTTGATAAGCTCGTCAATAAGCTTTTTATCCTGATAAGCAGTTACACCGTGACCAATTCGTTCTACGCCAAGGCAGTTGATAGAATCCCAGATTGATTCAGGACCAACATCTTCACCGGCATGTGCAACAACTCTCCAGCCTTCTTTCTTTGCAAGCTGGAATACAGGTTCATATTCTTTTGCAGGACCTTTTGCTTCGGCACCACCAAGTCCAATACCGATGATGTCTTCGCATGGATACTGCTTCAAAAGTTCGTAATTCTTCATTGCATTTTCGCAGCCGAATGTTCTTGAAACGTCCATCAAAAGCTTGATTGTAATTCCGTCTTTTTCCTTGATGCGGGCAATCTGCTTGTGGAAAATCTGAACCATCTTTTTGTAGCTGAATCCCTTCTTAAGGAAAGCTGTTGGTGCAAAGAATGCTTCACAATAATCAATTCCGTTGCGAACCAGATATTTTTCAAGTTCTTTGAATACTACATTAAAGTCTTTTTCGCTTACAAACAAATCCTGTACCTTGAGAAATGCCTGTATAAATCCGTTAAGATCATTATAGGAGAATAGAGCGGTCTGTTCTTCTTTTGTCATTTCCTTGCCATAGCGGTTCTTGTACATCTTCTTGATGCCGGCCATGGTAATAACAGCCTCAATGTGAATGTGGAGTTCGGCTTTAGGTACACTCTTTATAAAAGATTTAAATTCCGACTTTGTCATTTTTATTCTTTCTCCTTTTTAAGTGCCGGTCTTCCTCCTGAAAACCAAAATTATCTAACGCGCCGCCTCCCAATGACGTTAAATATTTTAAATACACTTATATCAATTAAATTATCGGTAGAAAAGTGGATGAACTTTAGAAAAAAATTATAATTTGTCATTGTCGGGCTTGACCCGACAATCTCTCTTAAAATGAGATTCCCGGGTCAAGCCCGGGAATGACAGATTATAATAGTTTGTCCAACTCTTCAACAATACTTCTGAAGGTATCACACGCTGCCTGAACAGGTTCTGTTTCTTCCATATTAACTCCAGCCACCTTAAGCGACTCAATAGGGTAACGCGAACCACCACTCTTCAAGAACTTATAGTAATCTTCGCGCTCCTTGTCGCCGCCGCCAGTCACCCTCTTAGCCAGTGCCAGTGCTGCAGAAATACCGGTTGCATACTTATAAACATAGAAAGCACTATAGAAGTGAGGAATGCGAAGCCCCTCCATGTCACTGTTCTCTTCAAAATGCATCTCAGGCCCAAAATACAACTCAAGCAACTCGCGGTAAATCTTACGCAGCAATTCCGGAGTAAGTGGAGTTCCATTTTCTACAAGCTCATGTGCCTTAAGCTCAAACTCTGCAAACATTGTCTGGCGGAAGAGGGTTGCAAGAATATCATCTGCACGCATTGCAAGAAGATATTTTTCAAGGTCTTTGTTGTTGTTGTGCTTTGCCTGGTCCAGAAGGTATTCAAAAACAAGTTCTTCATTAAAGGTAGACGCAACTTCTGCTTCAAAAATCGTATAGTCATAGCTCATATAAGGATTATTGTGAACCGAATACCAGCTGTGCATACTGTGACCGCCTTCGTGAGCCATTGTAAACACATCGCGGATATTGTCTTCATTATAATTAAGCAGAATATAAGGATAGCCGATGTAGCTTCCGGAACTAAACGCTCCGCTTCTCTTACCAATATTTTCATAGCGGTCTACCCAGCCGCTCAAAAGTCCGTTGCACAAACGGTCTGTATATTCCTTGCCAAGTGGTGCCAACGCAGCTCTGCAAATTTCCACAGATTCCTCATAAGTTGTCTTAGTCTGAACAGATTTTACAAGCGGAACATAAACATCCCAGTGGCGAAGCTCATCAAGCCCAAGCGCGCGCTTACGGATTCCATAATACTTATGAAGCGCATCAAGGTTTTTATGAATGCACTCAATCAAATTATGATAAACAGTAAGAGGCACCTTGTTTCCGTAAAGGGCAGCGTGCAGGCTAGAATCATAACCACGTGCTCTCATTGTAAACACATCCTGATTCACGCTTCCGGCATAAAGGGCTGCAATTGTATTCTGGTGTTCTTCAAACTTTGCATAAAACTTTTTGTAAGCCTGTTCGCGCACTTTTCTGTCGTGGTTATGCATGAACACGCCCCAGGTTGTTTCTGTAAGCTGCTGTTCTTCGCCGTCCATAAGAACTGTTCCAAATGTTTTGTTCATATCAACATTTGTAAGCACACTGAACGCAGTTTCTGCAGTCATAGCCGGCTGCCCCTGAAGCGACAATATGCGCTCTTCCTTTTCGCTTAGCGTGTACTTCTTAAAATGCAAGAGCTTTTCAAGATAAACCTTGTAATCAGCAAAATCAGGTCGTGCGGCCCAATCTCGCAAACTAGCTTCATCAATTTCCATGAGCTCAGGATCAATAAAGCTAAGCTCTGCCTGAAGCTGTGTATATGCCATGGCAGCACGTCCAAAACGGTCTGTTGCTGTAGAATCATCTTCGTCGGCTTCGTGTTCAAGAGAAGCATAGTGGTAAACAGTTTCTATCTGAAGCAGGCACTTTTCATATTCCTTAAGCGCTGCAAGTAACTGGTCAGGGCCTGCACCAAGCTTTCCCTTAAATGCAGCAACAGCCTTAATCATTTCATCAAGCTGTGCCAGTGCCTTTTCCCATTCATCAACAGATTTATAAATAGATGATAAATCCCATTTGTCTTCTTTTTTGACATCTTTTCGAGGTGGTATAGTTTTTGCCATTTTCGTTTTCCTATTTCTTTGCGTGTTTTTTTCTTTTTTCTATATAAAGCTTGTCATCGGCAAGTGCAAGTAAATCAGAAAGGGTAGAGTTTTTAGAATCTTTACTGAATTCAATAGCACCAATGCTCATCGAAAGCTTAAAAGGAAATTTTCTGTCTTTAGAAATAATATCACAAAGTGATTGAATCTTTTCCCGGAATTCTGCTTCATGCGAAAGCTTCATGCCAACTGCAATTGCAGCAAACTCGTCACCGCTGAGTCGGCCAACAGTATCGCTTGAACGAAGTGAATGTGAAAGAACTTCTGCAGCAGCCTTAATTGCTTCATCACCCATATCATGCCCGTAGGTGTCATTGATTTTTTTAAGGCCATCAAGGTCTGCAAAGAAAAGCACACCGGAACTCTTAACTTCAGAAGCAAGATTAATTGTTTTTTGTCCAAGCTCCATAAAGCCGCGGCGATTCAAAATCTTTGTAAGCTCATCTGTTTTTGACTGTAGGTCAAGTGTAGAGTTACTCTGCTGCAAAGTAGAGTTAAGCTTAGAAAGAGATTTTGTTCTTGTAAGTGAACGTGTATATTCAAAATTGCTTGCAATTGTATTAATCAGAATTTTTACGCTTACAGTGTGAACAGAGAAATTAGGTGTCTTTATTTTACAGACAATGTATCCGTAATTCTTTCTGCCAGAAAAAAGCGGATGAATCATAAAAGCACCAGGAGATTTATCAAAATACTCAGGCGGGAATGGATTTTTACTAGGATTAAATTCAAGGCCTGTATCATAGTCTTTAATCTTGCGTACCTTATCAAGCATCATAAGAACTTCGGCATTATGTGGAAGAACGAATTCTTTTCCTTTGTCATGAATAATCGGTTTTTTATAAAAGCATACAAAACATGAAGGTATATCAAGCGCATTAAGAATTTTATCAAGAGTATTAGAAAAGTGGTGAAGTGTTTCTGTTGTCTGCGAAATATCAAGCAGGCGGTAAATGCTGTCAATTGAATAAAGGTTGTTATAATACTGACCGGTCATTTTCTGAATACTATTTGTTAGATCGCCTGTATGAATTATGTTGTCCTGGTCATCGCAGTAAATATCATCATTGTTGTTTAATGGAATACAGCCGCACGACTGCTTGTACAAAGGAATAACCGGGATATTTGTAACAGCAGGAATTTCTTCGCCGTTAAGTCTTTTATATGCAAGCTCAGCTCCGATTCTTCCCTGTTCAAAAATATTCTGATTCATTGTAGAAAGACGCGGATTTGACTGCTCTGCATAAGTTGAATCATCAAAGCCGATAATTTTTAAGTCTTCCGGAACTTTTACGCCAATACTTAAAAAATGCTGAAGACAGCCCAAAGCCATAAGGTCGTTTGCACAAAGAATTGCATCAAAATTCAAACTTTCCTTTTTAGGATATCGTTTTGACATTACCTCTTTTGCGTGCGAAAGTTCCCAGTCGCCTTCAAAAACAAGGTTTTCATTAAAAACAAGCTTGTGCTTTCTGAGTGCCTTTTTAAAAGCGTCAAATCGCATAAGAGCTTCGTAAGAGCCTGTTCTGTTTGAAGAAAGAAAAGCAATTTTTTTACAGTCGTGTTTATTCTTTAAGTGGCCTACAGCGTTGTCATATGCCGAGCGGCATTCTGTTTGAATACAGTAGGAATCCGGCAAACCTAAATCGGCACCAATAGAAATAATTGGTTTTTCTTTAAACTTCTTAAGGATTTTTGAAAGATTTTCTGTAGAAATTGTAGAAGCATAAGAACCTGTTACAACAATTACAAGGTCTATATCTGTAGAAAAAATCAGGCTTAAGTTGTTCCAGCTTTGAAACTCGTAAATGCCGGAATTAGTTTTAGGATCTTTTGTTTGTGCTACGAAAAACTGAACATCCTGCTTGTCCTTAAAATACGCAAATATGCCGTTTAAAACCTCAAGTGCATATTCTACTGTGAGTGCGTGGACAAGTACCCCGATTTTTTTCATATCTTCTATTATATATGATAAATACTATTATTGCCAATAAGATTTTTCTCTGATAGACTCTACGATTATGACTGAAGAAGCTAAAGTCTTTTATAAAGATCTGCGCAATGTTGTGCAGCCCATGGCAATCCAGAACCTCATTTCTGCTGCGGTAAACTCTGCCGATGTTATTATGCTCGGTTATATTGGACAGACTGCAATTGCAGCTTCTTCTCTTGCAGGAAACGTTGCGTTTATTCTTTTTATGATTTCTACAGGCTTGTCGTCTGGCCTCATTATGCTGGGTGCTCAGTACTGGGGTAAAAAAGATACCGAATCTATAAAAACTCTGCTTGGAATTGGTTTAAGAATCTGCTGTACAGTAGAAATTCTTGTTGCTCTTGTTGCTGCAATTTATCCTAGAATCCTCATGCTCATTTTTACAAAAGACGAAGCACTTATTGCAGAAGGCTGCCGGTATCTGCGAGCAGTGAGCGTTTCTTATGTGTGCCTTTCTTTTGCCCAGATGTTCCAGGCCGCTTTTAAGAGTATTGAGCGCGTAAAAATTGTAACAATTGCTTCTACAACCTCGCTGATTATGAACATAAGCCTGAACGCCGTTTTTATTTTCGGACTTTTTGGTGTTCCAAAGCTTGGCATTCTTGGAGTAGGCATTGCAACTTCAATTGCGCGTTTTATAGAAATGTGCATCTGTCTTGGTTATGCGCATCTTCAAAAAGACATTCATTTTTCTGTATTGTGTATCTTCCGCCGAAACAAGCTTCTTACAAAAGATTTTTTCAAGTACTCACTTCCTGCAGTTGGAAACGAGCTTGTATGGGGTGCCGCTTTTGCAATGTATTCTGTAATTCTTGGTCACCTTGGCGAAGATATAGTTGCAGCTAACTCTGTAGTTGGAACAGTGCGCCAGCTAGGATGTGTTTTGTGCTTTGGACTTGCTTATGGTGGAGCAATTGTTGTTGGTAAAAACATAGGAGCAGGGGACCTTTGTGTTGCAGAACGAAATGCCAGCCGCCTTGCAAGAGTAACAATTCTTTCCGGAGTTTTTGGAGCAGTGCTTATTGTGTGTCTGTATCCGGTTCTTCCATATATTGCAAATCTTAATGAAACAGCCGCCCACTACCGCAATGTGATTTTGTTTATGAATACATATTCAATCATAGGTGCTTCTATAAATACAGTTTTAATCTGTGGAATTTTCCGTGCCGGTGGTGATTCACGTTTTGGTTTTATTGCAGATTCAATCAACATGTGGTGTGTGTCTGTGCCTTTGGGATTACTCGCCGCTTTTGTATTCAAGCTGCCGCCGCTTTGGGTATATTTTATCCTTTATCTTGATGAATTTGAAAAAATGCCTTTCGTTATCCGCCACTACTTCAAAAAGGGCTGGCTAAAAGATATTACCAGAGAAAATCCCGCCGATAACTAAAAAAACTTTGACAATCTTCCATTATGGTATTATCTTTTAAATAGAAACTTTTTTACGGGAGATTGAAAATATGAAAACAAAAAATATCATTCTGGGTGCTGTTCTTGCCATACTGGGAATTGTTATGATTGCAATACCAGATACCTGCATAAAAGCTGTTGTCGTAATTGTTGGAGCCGCAGCAGTTGCTTTTTCTGTTTACAATCTTCTTGTTGTCTACAAACAGAGTGAAGATGCTGCATTCAAAAAGACATTACTCATAAAAAGCATAATCACCTTTGTTGTTGGTTTGATTTCTGTAATCTGTCCGTTTGTACTTTTAAAAACAGTAGAAACAATTTTCAAAATCTTCTCTTTCATACTCGCCGCTTATCTGATTCTGTATGCAGGTGTTAGCGTATATTCTTCTGCAAAAATGCGCGCCGCCTTCCCTGAAGAAAGCAAACGTTTGATTTTTGAAGCCCTGATTTTTGTAGCAATCGCAATTCTTCTGATTCTTATTCCAATTGATCAGTTTGGTCAGGCCTTCGTCCGCATAGTAGGTCTTGGCGGCTTAATAATCGGCCTTGTAATGGTAGCCGTAGAAATAGTAGTAAGCAAACGCACCGCCACCGAAGAAGCCCCAGAAGCCGACATCACCCAAAAAATGGACCAGCAGACTCAGGCAGAAACAAGTACATCATCAGATGAACAATAAGTAAGTAATATCTCTTAGAAGGAAAAATAATTGCTACTCCCGTGGTAAATGTCTGTCGACTACAGGCTGAGCAATTTTTTTCTGGTAAAAATCCTGCGGTTTGCTGCGCAAATCCTCGGATTTTTCCTCTGGCATCCGCCAAAAATTCTCAGAAGTAGTCGCCAGCCATTTCCCACTCCGTAGCAATTATTTTTCAAGTTCTATCATTGAATACAATCTTGTTTTCCATTATTATGTACTTATACGACTAGGAAAAAAAGGAGGCATGATAAAAAGGTAAACGAACAAGCGGTAATGTGATACGCTGAAGTGATTCAGCGGAACCCAGGCATCAGTTCGTCATATTTGGTAAGGGCAAGACCCTTGTAAAGGAGAATGAAGAGCTTTTGCCGCATCA
>JAFZLJ010000037.1 GCA_017551545.1 Treponema sp.
ATGAATACCAGAGGCTTGAGTACACGCCATACGGTGAGACATGGGTAGACATAAAGAAGATAGCGGTAGAACAGGTTCCGATGAACTTCATGTTCAGCGCAAAGGAATTGGACAGGGAAACAGGCTTCTACTACTACGGAGCAAGATACCTTGACCCTAAGTATTCAAGATGGATAAGTGCAGATCCGGCTATGAACACGGGGGAATACTTCCCGCAAGCTCCGATAAATGACGAAGCTAAGAAACATAACCAGAATTTGCCTGGTATGGGCGGTGTGTTTAATCACATCAATGCTAATTTGTACCACTATGCAGCGAATAATCCGGTACGCTATATAGACCCTGATGGCTACCAAACCAAATCCAATGATTGGTGGATGAAAAATTGGTTTAGAGAACTGTGGATTAAAGCTGGGAACAGGCAAGGGGTTGATTTAAATCTTAATCCAAAAAACAAGGAAACTCAATTTTATCGTGCAAAATCACATGTCAGCCCATATGATAATGGATACCGCCCATATATCGTTGCTGCACATGGCGATGAAAAAGGTGTATATATTTATCGGTATGCTGATGAGAATTCTACCAATAGAGGCGAAGCTGAATTTATTTCTGCAGAAGAATTAGCAGAAATGATTAAATCAGATCCAAAATGGGAAAAATCCACTAAAGTTGTAATACTATATTCATGCTATTCTGCAATAAATAGAAAAGATGAAAACGGGAACGTTATTTCTTATGCACAAGAATTAGCAAATGCTTTAGGTAAGGATGCAGTTGTTTTGGCTCCGAATGGCAATATAACTGTTGGTTGGGTAAATCAAAAAAATAAAATTGTAACCAGATCTGGAGAGAAAGGTGAAATGAAAAAATTTGAATATATGGGAGAACAAAAAAATGAAAAAGAAAATTGATAATTCTTTTAAATATTATAGATTATTCATTATAGTTTTTGTAATATCATTGTTGTTTTGCAGTAATTATAAATCCCGTTTCTCTGCAAAGGAGATACGAAAGATGCAATCTCAAGCTTTAGCTGGAAATTTTGATGCTGCAATGACACTTTCCGATTATTATGGAGTTGATCTGCAGGATGTTGTGACTCAAGAGTTTTGGAATTGTATTTGTTTTGAAAATAATCCAATAAAAGGTAGTTGGAATTTTGTACACATAAATTATATGGAGGATGGAAAATCTAAAAGATATCAATACTTAATATTTTTATGTGAGCAGTATAAAAGAACTAATGCTTTTAGGATTAAAAAATACGAAGAATTACATAAGAAATTCGCTGACTTTAATTTTTCTAATGATAATCTTGAATATGGCGATGTTACAAACGAAAATTATCAGTATTTTCATGATAAAGCTTTTTCAGGGAGTGGTGTTGCTGCATTAAAAATTGCACAGTTCTATGAAGGACAAAGTTCACAAAATTATTATTCAGGTTGTAAAAGATTGTTGGATATAGGAAGTAAATACAATCCAGATGAAGAAAACTTACCCGTATTCTGGTATAGAATAGGCTCACAAAACGGGAATAAAGAATGCATGAAAGAGTATGCAGATATCTTAAAACAAAGTAAAGATAAATACGACAAATTGCGTGCTAAGTTCTGGGAGGAGAAATCACAGTAAAAATCTACTACATCTAGTGTTTTCACTTATCTGAAAGCACTAGAATTTCCTTCCCCTAAATTGTAATTTGCTGGCGGAGAAAGAAAAATGGTGTTAAAATGACAGAAAAACAGTGTAAATTCATATGTTTTCACTGTTTTCTGCCATAAAATTTTCAGGAGGAGAACAAAAAGATAGTTTTTTTGGATAGAATTCAGCCTTAAAGCAGCTTAATTGACGGGTTAGTCATACATATGGCAATTTATATGCCTACGCTGCGAATAATCCGATCAAGTATACAGATCCGGATGGAAGATCTGAGTTTGATTGGGTAGGGACCTTTGAATAATTCATATAGCGATTATAAATACGCTGACACTTATGGAGACTAATTATGAAAAATACAATAAAATTTCTTTTACCATCTATATTTATCATTTTCTTTCTTCTTATATCGAGTAAGAAATCTGACATTTCAAAAGTAATTATAACTAGAGAAGAATGCAATGGAGCAATGAATTCAATTGACTGTAATATATTACTGGAGAAAAAAACAGATAATAAATATATTAGTTTTAATGATTATACGATTTCTAAATTTGAAATTTTAGACGAAACTTTTGAATACAACAGATCTGATATTGTTCTTGCGGGGGGAGAATGTATTGTTTTAGTTTTAAATCCTGGAAAATATAGAATACAATGTCTAACTCCAATAGATAAACAAAATAATTATCTTAAAACAAATGAAGTTTGGACATCAGAATATCTATATTTTGAGCTTACTCCTAATTCTACTGAATCTTTTGTTATAAAACCACAAGTTGATGATAATGGATATTCAGGAGCTTGGAACCTAGAAAAAGACAAATAGCAATTGACTTGGGTAGAAGAGAAAATGGTGTTAAAATGACAGAAAAACAGTGAAAATCGATGAGATTTCACTGTTTTCTGATATAAAATTTGCTGGAGGAGAACAAAAAGATATTTTTTTTGGATAGAATTCAGCCTTAAAGCAGCAGAATTGACGGTTTAGTCATACATATGGCAATTTATATCATTATGCAGGTAACAATCCGATTAAGTATACGGATCCGGATGGAAGAATAACAGGTGCTCCTCCAGAAGCTTCAGTGGCTTAGGATGCCAAATACCACATTTAAATGATTTTTATAAAATGGATGGACTTTTAATGGCTGCTGGATACAATTTTTTAAATCAAAACCCAGAAGGAACTGTGGTTCAGGATACAATAAAAATTTATATCCATGTTAACAAATTATATACTGAGGAAAATAAATGAAAAAGATATTGCTTTTAATGATTTTTATATCACTAAGCGTTGTTTACACAATTACGGGAAATAAAAAATTTAGTTCTGGTGAAGCATCTTTAATTTTTGTTGAAAGTGAATTGATTTTCAAGAATTATAACAGAGATACTTATGAAAAAACAGAGAAAAGGTATAAGTATTCGATGCAGAGTGAAAGTGGAATAGAATATATTTTGTTTAATAATAAGAAATATATGGTTTTAAGATGTGATGATTTGTTTTTTTTATATGACAGCAATAATGAACGAGTATTTAGAGGAACAAAATTTGGAATTTTACATGATGAATGTATTGATACTTTCATGGACATGGAAGAAAGTTCTTTTCTCATAAATGATGGAATTCAGTATACAGTAAAGAATATCAATGGTTATGAACTTGGTAAGCCCTGGATAGAGGGTGAAAAGGGATATGGAATAAAAGAATGGCTTTCTTTTTATGCACTGCCCAAGGAACGAATTTATATATCTATTGGTTTTGTTGATTATAAAAATCCAAATTTGTATAAAGAATATTCACGTCCAAAGAGATTGAAACTTTATATAGATGATGAATTTATTGAAAATATTGAACTTGAGGATACTCCGAATTTTCAGAAAATTATTATCCCTGAAGGTAAAAAAGGAGTAGCCCGACTTGAAATCTGGGATATTTATGAAGGAACAAAATATCCCATGAATGCTTGTATAAATATGATTGTTTATGATAAGGCGTTCGGAGTGAGTAAAGCGAGCGACGAATGAAGCGCTCTGACGCGTAACGGCGGAAAGCGCGGCCTGCAATAACAAAAATATTTAAAGAGCATAAGATTACTTTTCCAGGATTGCCAAAAAGAAGAGAAGCAGAGGCAAAAGTTTATACAGAAGGAGATTATAGTGAAGATTTTTCGTGGTAAGTTTTTATTAATATTTATAGTTATTTTTAGTTTTAATTTTCTTTCTTGTAAAGAACTCAGTATCGAAAAGTTTTATGGCGAGTATGAATACAGTTATTTTGTTGCGTCACATAAGATTAACGAAGATAGAATTAATTTTTTAGTTAAAAGAGGATTTAACAAACTGATTCTTTCACAGGAAAAAATTATTGTCGGTGGAACTAAACATGACAGGCCGTCCTTCAGAATAGTTTTACTGGATGAAGATGCGGCTGTCGAGCTAAAGAATTATAGATCATATACATGTTCTTATTTTATAGATTTATTAACAGAAAACAGAAAATATAAGTATGTAATTGTCGTTAATGAATTTTTTGTTGTTGAAATTATTGATGATGATACGCTTGCATTTGATGGAGAAGGCGGATGGTTTGTCTATAAGAGAAAATAGTTCTTGGATGCGATATTTATAAATTAAAATTTCCCCCTCTTCCGGTTAGGGATTGGAGCACCTGCGAAGCAGTACCGCCTGCGGTATGGAGCGACAGCGGAAGTGCGGAAAGCCCGGCCTGCCATAAGGCAGGCAACCGCCAGAGATAATCAATATGAAAATTTACCAACTGCGGAAGACAGGCTTACTTCAAATCAGTATGTTATCCATGAAAAAAATATTTCTAATTTTGATTAGCTTAGTTGTTTTATTGTTCAGTACTTACTCAAAAAGTCCTGTCAGTCGATTCGGATTTTCAGGTAATACACCTATTATGACTGAAGTGGAATACTCTAAAACTGATAACAGTATTGTTATCAAAAATGAGATGTATAGTTTATCTATGGAATTTACTTCTAATGATTGCTGTAAACTGAATGTTTCAAATAAAAAAAAGAATGTTCAGTTTTCTGTTCATTTGAAAAAAGAAATGATTGATTCGATAAACACTTTTTATATTGATAAAAAGACTCCTTGTATTTTAATCTGCTATAACATTGAGGGAGCAACTGGATTAAGTGCAAATATTACATCTGGATTCCTTATCAAATTAAAAAACAAAATTGAAATTATCGAAATAAGTTCTTTTGGAGATATACGAGATCATTTTATTGATTTAGATAATGACGGGATTTTTGAATTTATTTGTATAGATTTATTCTATGGTGAATTAAACAGATACTTTGTTCCGAATGTTTTTTCATTAAAAAATAAAGTTAAAAACATAACTGACAGGTCAAAGCTTTTTGCTGTTTGCATTGATGAGACGGAGGGTATTTGTCTGTATCCAAAAGATTATGTACCTATTAATGAACCTGATATACTTAAAAAATAAGGTTTTGTATAAAAAAAATGAGTTCTATATTAAAACAGTATTTAAATATGCTAAACGATAAAAGTGTCAAAAATAAGGAAGATATAATTATGAGTATGGGGTTGCTTCTTGAAAAAAATAACTCAAGAGAGAATCCCACAGATTATTCTCTTCTATTACCCGAGGAATTGATTAATTTATCTATTTCACAAAAAGATAAAGAAGACATTCTTAATTGTTTATTAACGGTTTTGAAAAATGAACCGATTTATTCTAGACAAATTGTATGGTGCTTTGGGAAAACATTTGATGAAAAAGATATTGAAACACTACTTTTTAATATTTCACAATTAAAAAGATGTGATAAAGAAACATTTCAGCAGATATTATTTGTGATAGATATTATAAATAATGAACGGATAAACAATTTGGTTACTGAAATAAGTTTGTTGGCGAATAAATAATTTCCCCCTCACCATATTGCCGCCCGCAAAAAGGATTGAAAGGCTTGACGCCAAATCAATACAAGAATAAACTTTTACATAGAGAACCTAATTTAAATTCTGGACGAATTTAGGGGTTAAGCCAGAGGGGATACAATGCGTAAATTGATTTTTATTATTCTATCATGTCTTTTGATATCGCAGATTTCTTTATCAGCACAAAACAAAATACAGCGAAGCCCAACACCGGGCTTTGGTTTTACATCTAAACTTTATAAATATGATGAAAGTTCTCTTGAATATCAAATGGAAATGGCTTTTTTGATTAGAGACAGGGAAGAAAGGTATAA
>JAFZLJ010000038.1 GCA_017551545.1 Treponema sp.
GAATTCAAGAAAGATTTGGTTGAATATATTACATATTACAACACAGAGCGTATTAAAATGGGATTAAACGGCCTGAGCCCTATTGAATTTAGAGCTCAATATGCCGCATAATTTTGTCTATAAAAAAGGGTTCAGTTCAGGCTCATGCGCCGCCCCGTAACGCCCTGCTAGTTGAATCTAATACTCTTGAGTTGTGCAGAACCGCCGCCTACCCATGTGAGATACAAAGCGTGGGTGCCGTCAGGGAAGTCTATGTCTATGCTGTCCGGTTCCCAGAAGTTTGCAGATTCACATTTGAGCATGCCAAGCACAGGGCCGTCCCATTTGTTACGGATTTCAAAGCCTCCGTACATGTAGCCGCGGACAACTAAAGTAAGCTTCTTTACATTCTTAAAATCAAAATATTTAAAACCGATTGTTGTCTTGTCTGTGATGTCTACAATGTAGCCAAGTTCTTCGTCACCGTCGCGTCCGTCCTGTGTGATTTTTGTCTGGCCTGGGCCAACGTACATGCTAGGCTTTCCTGTGTTAAAAATGTGGCAGGCAATGTATGCAGCGTATTCACCTTCTGCTTTGAGCGGGCCTCCGTTGAGACCGCAGGATGTGATTTCTACCTGAGGGATTTTTCCGTCCGGCTGCACTGTAATTTTTTCTGCGCATCCCTGGCGGCTGTACCAGTTTCCGTTTGTGTGGCGGTGGTAGAACATGTAGTATTCACCGTTGATAATTTCAAAGCTTCCGTGATTGTTTGCTCCGTAGGCAACAGGCATGTCGGCTGGTTTGTAAGTGTCTATGTGCATGTCACAGTTACTTACAATTACTCCGCCGTATACAAAGTTGTCGCGTGGATTCTTGCTTGTTGCGTAACAAAGCTCGTGCATAACTTCTGAAGAATATACAAGATAGTATGTGTCGCCAATTTTTCGGATGCTTGGTGCTTCAAAGAAAGCGTGACCCTGGAAGCCCTTCCAGTTTTCAATTGACTTGAGCGGGTATGGGCAGCCTGTTGTAACTTCGTCCGGAGACTTGAGGTCTACATACATGTCGCCAGGAATTACAACAACAGGTTCTTCTTCTATTGTAAGCATATCCGGACCAAGAGTTGTTGCCATACAGCCGATGCGGTCTTTCATATGTCGTCCGCTGAAGCCTGTATATAGGAAGGTTTTATCTCCTTCGCGGATAACGCCAGGGTCAAACTGAGGCATATCACCTTCGCGGTCGCCTAAACGGGTTCCGTCCTTGTAGTGAACGTGTCCGTAGAATTCGTACTTGCCGGCAGGGGTGTCGCAGACTGCTACAGAAACAAAGCCTACTTTGTCGAATACGTAGAACAGGTAGTAGCGTCCGTCCTTGCCCTGAACAACATCAGGTGCATACAAAACCATGCGGCCATCCTGTGCAGGATCCTGGTCTTTTTTATAGATAACACCTTCATAACGCCAGTCGCTAAGATCAGTTACCGGGGCTGAATAGCAGATGTAATCGCCAAGGCAGAAAACTGCACCGTTGAATTCATCGTGCGAACCGTAAACATAAACACGGTCACCAAACACATGTGGTTCACCATCAGGTACATATTCCCACGACGGCATATATGGATTGAATACTTGTTTTTTCATAATACCTCCGATTTTAGTTAATCGTTTAATCAAATCATAGCATGAAAATATGATATTTGTATATGGATTACTTAAGAGGAATTATTAAAAACAAATAACTGTTATTCACCATCTATACAGAGGGCTGGAACTATAGTACCTCCTCTTTGATTGGCCAATACGGTACAAACATTACCATTCCAGTCTACTCTATAAATATAAGGGAAACCTTCCTGTTCTTCTGAAGTACGAAGATACCAACTTGATGATCCTGTAATTATTGATTCCCCATGTCCAGAATAAGGCCCCGAAGCCAGTACAAAATCAACAGGTTTTCTAAGACGGGTTTCACATTCCTGTGGTCTTGGCACACCTACAACTAAACCAGAGCCATTTTCAGAAAAACCATAATCACTGTTCAAAACATCTTTGACTTCAAGACAGAAAAGTTTATCGCTTGTAACTTCATATTTAGGATCATCTTTTTCTACTCCGTTATCTACTTGCATTGTTACAATCCGCTGCTGTTCTTCCAATGTAAAAGCTGTCTGTAAAAATCCTTTGCCATCGTATTCAGTCATAGTTACCTGATTGTGTCCAGATTCATTCGCTTCGTATGATAAACCGTTAAGACAGGCTCGTACTGTACTGTATTTGTAATTATTTATATCTACAGTTTTACCATCGATTTCCCTTGTATAACAATTTCCCATATCGTAACAAAATTGGTAGCTATATGAGCCTATTAAACCGTTTTCTGCCAGTAAAAGGATTTTTCCTTTATAGTTTTTTGTAATAACTCTCCACTTTATTGGTTCTACCTTAAACCATTTATAAGACATTGCCGAATGTGGAGATATTGTTGTTCCGTCAGAGTACTCAAGAAAAGTAACACTTCCATATGAGTGTTCCAATATCTGGCAATACCACTCACCGTCATCACCTTTATAATAAGTAAACATTCCAACTGTTTTGCTTTCTTCTGTATCAACTGTTACACTACCGGCTTTAATAGTTTGTGGCCATTCGCCAAATAATACATACTCCGCATTGGTACCGGCTGTACCATCTGTAGTACCAACAGGTAATTTTGTTATCCAGTCAGGAAGTGATGTATATCCATTAGTATTACCATTCTGATTTCCACCAGAATTATTTTCGTCATTAGTAGTTGTATTAGCATTTCCACAAGCAATCATAATAAATGCAAGAGAGATTACCAATAATGCGTTAACAAATTTTTTCATTTATTATACCTCCTTAAAATGAAAAAAACAAAACCCGCATTCAGAAAATTCCTGAAACGCGGGTTCGAATATAAATATAAAAAAAATGATTAAATTAAATGCGATGCGATGCGATGCGATGCGGATTTTGACATAGTAAAAACAATATGTCAAGTAATTTCATATTTTTAATTATATCATATGTATAAAAATCAAACAATGGTATAGTGACTTAAAATATAAACTACGCTTCTGATTAATATCTTTGTTTTCACCCCTATTTTCTAACCTTATAAAATCTGATAATATAGAACATTATGGATTTGATTAAGAAACTTGATGAATGCGAAGCTCGTTTTAAGGAAGTGTCGGATCTGGTTATGGATCCTAATCTTGTAAAGGACCCTAAGAAGTACAAGGACACTATGCGCGAACATGGATATTTGACTGAAGTTTGTGCGCTTTATGATGAATATAAGAAGGTGCTTAGCGGCATTCAGGATGCAAAAGAAATTATTACTAACGAAGATGATGCCGAAATGCGCGAGATGGCACGCGAAGAGCTTAAGGAACTGGAAGAACGCCAGCCTCAGCTTGAAGAAGAAATAAAGCTTAAGCTTGTTCCGCCTGATCCGCTTGATGAAAAAAATATTATTCTTGAGATTCGTTCTGCTGCCGGTGGAGACGAAGCCTCGTTATTTGTGCGTGACCTTTGGGAAATGTACACTCACCTTGCAGACCGCAAAGGCTGGAAAACAGAAACAATGGAAGCTCAGGAAACAGAAGTTGGCGGATTCAATAAAATCGTAACTTCAATTTCGGGTAAGTTTGTTTATGGTACTTTGCGCTGGGAATCTGGAGTTCATCGTGTACAGCGTGTTCCTCAGACAGAAAGCCAGGGCCGCTTGCAGACTTCTACAGCTACAGTTGCCGTTTTGCCGGAAGCAGAAGAAACAGAAATTGAAATTAAACCGGGCGATGTTCGCATTGATGTAATGCGTGCTGGTGGACCTGGTGGTCAGTGTGTAAATACTACAGACTCTGCAGTTCGTCTTACTCATATTCCAACAGGACTTGTTGTAATTCAGCAGGATGAAAAGTCGCAGATTAAAAATAAGGAAAAGGCCTTCCGCGTTTTGCGTGCAAGATTGTTTGACTTGGAAGAAAGCAAAAAACAGGAAGAACGCGCTGCTGCACGTTCGAGTATGGTTGGGTCTGGTGCCCGTTCCGAAAAAATCCGTACCTACAACTTCCCTCAGGACCGCGTTACAGACCACCGCATAAATTATTCGGCTCATAACCTGCCTTCGTTCATGATGGGCGAAATGGATGATATGCTTGATGCCCTTAACGTTTACGCCAAGGAAGAGCAGCTTGCTGCGGATGTTACGACATTGGAGAGCAACGCGTAACCCCAACACGTCATTGCGAGGAGCATCGCGACGTGGCAATCCATATTAGTTGAATGAATACTATTACCATACGTGATTTCAAAAACTCAGCCACAAAAGAATTACAGGGCATCTCCCCTTCGCCAGAGCTTGATGTTCAGGTGTTGTTGTCTCATGCCCTCAAATACGACAAAACTCAGCTGCTGCTTTTTGCAGAAAATCATATTCCCGATGACAAACTTGTCTGGCTGAACAATGCCATTGGTTTGAGAAAAACGAAACTGCCTGTTGCCTACATTACCGGGGTCAAGGAATTTTATGGGTATGATTTTTTTGTTACACCTGATGTTTTGATTCCTAAGCCTGATACAGAGATTCTTGTTGAGCATGCGGTTGAGTTGATTATGGAAAGGATTGGTTCTGGTGGCGACGCTGGAACTGAGGCGCCCGCCCGCCCACTTAAGATTCTGGATATGTGCACAGGTTCTGGCTGCATTGGTCTTTCGGTTATGAAAACACTTTATGCTCTGGAAAATGTGCCTGTTGAAAACTTGCCGCAAATGACACTGGTTGATATCAGCGAGCCTGCCCTTGCCATTGCAAAAAAGAACGCCTCTGCTCTTTTGCCGGACAGTGAGATTCTGCAGAAAATCACATTTATTCAGTCTGATTTGTTTGGGAATGTTGAAGGTAAGTTTGATTTTATTTTGACAAACCCACCGTATATTCCAAGTAAAATGGTTGATGAACTTTTGAAAGATGGACGGAATGAGCCAAGGCTTGCGCTGGATGGCGATATGGCCCTTCGACATGCTCAGGGACCACATGCCTCTGGGGTTGCTGAGCTTGTCGAAGCACCACAAAATGATGGCACTCACCTAATAAAAATTCTCCTCCAACAGTCTTGCGAACATCTTGCAAATAACGGTACAATTCTAATGGAGACCGGTGAATACAACGCTCAGGCCACCGCAGATTTTGCCGGCGGACTTGGTTTTACAACACAGCTTCACACCGATTTGGAAGGCCAGCTTCGCGTTGTAGAAATGACACATGAACAATGAAATTATTTTTACATCCACAGATCCTCAAACCTTACTGCAAAGCTATTTTGCAGCACATGATTATCTTGCCCCGGAAGAAAAATCAGAAATCACAAAGGCTTGGGAACTGCTTGTAGAAAATACAAAAGACACAACCCGTTCAAGCGGCGAGCCTTATTACGTTCATCCGCTCAGAGTTGCAGAAATCCTGTCTCAGAATAAACTCGACTGCCCTACAATCATTTCGGCACTGCTTCATTCTATTAATCAGTATGGTGTAACAACAGAGCAGGTTCGAGAACTTTTTGGCGACACAGTTGCAAACATCACAGACACAACAAACAAGATTCTCAATATTCCTATTAATACAAAAACACTTCATCAGTCAGACGCAATCAGAAAAATGTTTTTTGCAATGTCTGATGATGTACGAATCATTTTTATTTCTCTTGCAGACCGTCTGGATAGAATGCGAAATATCAATCATATCCGCCGCGAATATCAGAAGGTGATTGCCGAAGCCGCAATTGCAGTATGGGCACCGCTCGCAGAACGCATGGGAATGCAAAAGGAAAAAAATGAATTTGAAGATTTGAGCCTTAAGTATACGAATCCCGATGCATACCTTCAGATAAAAAATATTGTAAGTCAGTCATCAGAAGAACAGGCTGAATATCTGGGAAAGGCAACTCAGGCAATTTTGAAAGCAACTCAAAAGGTAGGACTCACAGTAACAATTCAAAGCCGCGCAAAACATTATTATTCGATTTATCAGAAGATGAGAAAGCGCAACAAGGAAGCAAGTGAATTGTACGACCTGCTGGCCCTGCGTATTTTGTGTCAGGCACCGGCTGAATGTTATGCACTTATTGGAATTGTTCACAGCCTTTGGAAGCCGCTCGACGGACGATTCAAAGATTACATCGCCATGCCAAAATCAAACGGATATCAGTCTCTGCATACAACAGTTATGTGCGAAGGAAAGCCTTTGGAAATCCAGATCCGCACAGTAGAAATGCACAACATGGCCGAGCACGGTATTGCTTCTCACTGGTTATATAAGAAGGGCTCAAACAAAGACCTGGTCGAAGAAGACAAGCTTGATATTATGAACAGGCTTCAGGCACTCAAGCAGGCATCTTTGTCGGACGACAAATCTTTCTCTGAATTAAAAGACGAGCTGCTTGGTGATGAGATTTATGTATTCACCCCAAAAGGCGATGTTAAGAGACTGCGCGCCGGTGCCACAGCCATCGACTTTGCTTATGCAATTCACTCAGATATTGGTGAAAGAATAGTTGGCGCTAAGGCTGACGGAAAAATCATCCCGTTGAACCGCCCGCTCCAGAATACACAGATTATTGAGATTATCACAAACCCCCAGGCTCATCCGACAGAGGCCCAGCTCAAGATTGTAAAAACAACAAAGGCACATCAAAAGATTCACAGCTGGCTCATGGCTAACGACCCGACATTTAGTGAAAGGGTAAATGCTGCTGCAACAACAGTGACTACAACAAGCGCCGCCGCTTCAGAAGCCACTCAGGAACCACAGAAAAAACGCCGTCCAAAACGAGGCATTCAGCCACAGGCCATTTCCTACCCGGATAAAAAAGTCCTCGTTCAGGGAGAAAAAAATGTCCTCTACAACCTGGCCCAGTGCTGCCACCCTCACTACCCTGATTTAATCATGGGTTACGTCACAAGAAGCAAGGGTGTTTCAATTCACAAGGCAGATTGTATTATCTACCAGAGGATTCCTAATAAGGATGAACGAAGCGTTCAGGTTGAGTGGGAGAAATAGATTGTCGGGTCAAGCCCGACAATGACACAATACTCGTCATTGCGAGGAGTAAACGAAGTTTACGACGTGGCAATCCACATACAAGAATGCATTCTAATAACTGGATTGCCACGCTGCGCTCGCAATGACAGGATTCATCTTATGGAGCGGAGCGAACCACGCGGAAGCCCAGGAAGTCGCCCCTGCTGTCCGGGGTGAAGCAGCTCCGGACGCAAACAGAGCAGTCGTCGGCGTAGTGGCCCCAGCCGCCGCCACGAAAGACGCGGTAGGAGCCCGACGCAGAGCCCGTAGGGTCTGTTACATTTCCTGTTGATATTGACTCATACCAGTCATAGCACCATTCCCAAACATTGCCGCTCATATCAAAAATTCCAAGGGCATTTGCAGAATTCTGGCCTTTTGAACCGACAGCGTGTGTTTTTCTGTCACTGTTATAATAATACCAACCTACAGCATCAAGTCCTGCATTTTGAGAATCAGTATATGTTTTTCCATTTTCTGTGTCATGTCCTGAGAAAAGGTAATTCCAGTCTGCCGCAGAAGTATTTCCTCCACGCGCTGCAAATTCCCATTCTGCTTCGGTTGGTAATCGGTAACCTTTTTTTGTAAAATCTGCTGTTACAGTTGCAGAAGAAATATAATGATATGTAGAATCTACAGTAATATTTGAGATGGTGTATACTTTGTCCGCAGCTGTCATTGTTTTTTCAGTAAGTAAATTACAAAAATATACTACATCATACCAGGTTACACGTTCTACAGGTCTGCAATTCTGTTCTTCACCAGTTGCAGGTGAATCAGTATAACATGAAGGAGTTGCATTTATACCGTCTGAATTACCGGTCATAACAGCCTGGTATAATTCCTGAGTAACTTCGTACTTACTCATAATGTAAGGGCTTAGTGTTACAGTTCTCCCGGTTCTGAATACTCCTTTTAAATAATCATAAGCTCCGGAATCAACAAAACTTGGGTCTGAACCTGTAATTGTTGCGCCATTCGGTCCTGTTACATAAACTTCGGTTGTTTTGTCATAAGTGGTTCCGTTAATTACAATATCTGCAAGAGCTATGTCTCCGACATTGCCGGCAGCAACAGTTCCTCCACCACCATCAGAATCTCCTCCAGAAGGTGTTACAGAATCTTTGCAGGAACAAAGCATAGTCAATAAAGTCATAGCTGTGATTAATGCCAGCCATTTTGTCTGTTTCATTGTTTGAATCTCCGTATTTTTTTGTTAACTTTCTTCTATAATACCCCCCCCCATCAAACAATTGTCAAATCTTTTTTTGAACATCACACTAAATAAGCTTGTATCATTCGTTCAACGTTTTTTGTTTCCAAAGGGATTTTGCCTGTTTCCATTGTTATGATAAGATTCTTGCCTAGGATAATTCCACATTTGGAATAATCTGACAATCTTTGAGTCAGGCTGGCAGTGTATTCTAAATCATCCATTTTGCCACAGTGTTCCCAATAAAACTCCTGGCGGGTGCGTTTGTTCAGGCAGAAAAAGTCTGGGTGAATTGTCACTCCATTAGATAGCTTGAGTGGATATTCATAATGATATGGAACTTTTTTATCGTGCAAAAGATTTGCAATTATGATTTCTGATTTTGAGCGGACAGCTTCGTTTTTCAAGGTAAGGAAGCTTCCATCTGGGGCATCTTTTTTGCGCTCATAGTTTTTTGCCTGCCACTGCTGGGCGTAGGTTTCGTTGTCAATAAATATGGGAGTCACCAGCTGTTTGCGGGCTGCAGGGAGATTGCTGTAGCTTTGTTCCAGGTTCTTTGGGCTGTAATCTTTGAAAAACTGATTCATAGCTTTAAGATTTTTCAGAAGCCCTGGGAGCAGTTTTTGATAATAGTCTCGCTGGGCAAGTTTTCTGGCAGTTTCAAGATTCTTTTTGGGGATGTAAGTGCGCTTCTTGTTTTTTTCCATGTAATACTGATAATTATTTCCCTTTTTCCTGATTCTGAGTCTTTCTTTTGGTGCAGTCTTTATAAAGTCCTGCATCCTTTTTGCCAGACTTGAAAACTCAGCCTGTTTTTGTTTAAGTTGTTCCATAAATGCTCCCATAAAAAGTCAACGAACAAGTCAACTTTCTACGCTATTTAATGGATGGCAGCAAGAGCCTGATCAACAAGACTCATTGGTTTGTATTTTCCCAACATCCTGCTTGAATCAAAGTCCTGTTTTTCTGTGAGCAACGC
>JAFZLJ010000039.1 GCA_017551545.1 Treponema sp.
GGGATTATTCTACTTTACTGTAAAGGCCGCTGAGTTCATAACGCCATTCGATTGTTTTTTCGCGGTATTCCCATTCTATGATTTTTTTGATTGTAAATTTTCTCTGGTCACGCGGATTTTCAAAATATAAAACTCCAAAACGCCCCTGACCAATGTAGGCAACTTTTTCTTTTTCACCAAGAGTTTCGCCCGCTTCTACTTCATGAAGAGCACATTCAAAATGAATTGGGTCTCCTGATTTTTTATCGAAAAGAGAGCTTGCTAGTTCTGTTATTGGTTGACCACATTTTGCGCAGATAATTTCACGTGTTTTAATTTCTTGAATTGCTTTCTGACGTTCGCGTTTTGATTCTTCGTTTTCGTAAGTGGTATGATTAAATTGAAATACTTTTTTTTGTTTTTGTTCTGAGTTATTTTGATTCTGATTTTGGTTTTGATTTTTTGACTGGTTGTTTTTTTGACCGTTCCAGTTTGAACGCTTTTTATTGCGACGCTTATCCATATTATTCCTGCAACTTCAATTCTTCAGGATTCTCGACAAGTTTTTTACTTATAACCATAGCAATACGCTGAATGGCACTTTCGAGATATTCCTCACTATGAATTTTTTTCCTCAATTCCAGAAGACGTGGTGACAATCTGCTATCATCCGTTTTTTCCAGAACCATTGTAGTTGTCGCCGTTGAAATTCCACCCGCTGTCATAAAAGCTCCGTAAAAGCATTTTCAATATGATATACATCTGGCATGCCAGGCATATCTATAACGATTACATCATATCTGACATAACTGTTACTATATTGTCGATGTTTTAACAGAAAACATTTAGAACTTTTTACAATTCTTTGCAATTTCCGGCTATTTAATTCTGTCTGTAAAAGCTCAGGACTACCATTTGGCAGCGATTTTACCTCTACAAACACAACTACATCATCTTTACCTGCTATTATATCAACTTCTCCGCCTTTTGTCCTGAAATTTCTTGCGATTATTGAATAACCCTGATTTTTTAAAAACTCAGCGGCCTTTTGTTCTCCTGCGTTTCCGGTGATTTTTGTGTTCATTGCGCATCACCTTCTTCTTCTTTTAAAATTACGCTGAAGATTTGTGCAAGGATTTCCCAGGTTTCCGGCGGTACTAAACTTCCAACCTGAACTTCAGACAAAAACTCTACAAGCGGAGTGTTTTCTTCTATTTTAATATCATTTGCCCGAGCTTCTTCAATAATTCTTTTTGCAAGAAGGCCTTTTCCGTTTGCAATTACAAATGGAGCTTCGGCACCCTTGGGATATTTTAAGGCTACAGCTTTTTGTTTTGAAAGAGGCTTTTCCATTAAACTTCACCTCCAAAAACATAAAACTCTTCCTGTGAGCAGGCGGTTCCTTCTATAAGTTCTGGCTCTACAATTTCTATTGTGATTTGTTTTCCAGAAGCAATAAGTCTTTTGTCCAGGATATCTGCAAGCTTTGAAACATCAACACCTTGTCCGCTCATTTTAATATTACTGCATAAACCCTTTTCATATTCCAGGCTGAACAGATATTTATGATTATTTCCAAGCCAGTTACATTCAAGATTCAAAAGTTTAAGCGAACTTGTTTCGTCTACAAAAAATCCAAGTGAACCTTTTGCAAGTGCTCCCATATTTGAAACAATTTCATAAGGAAGCATCTGCCATGTATTTTTTATGCTGTTTATTTTATTTAATAATTTATATTCGTCGTTTTGTGATTTTTGATTGTCTTCTGCCGGATCTTCACCACCAAGCTCCTGCAAAAGTGAAAGAAGTTCTTCTTCCGAAAAATCAATTCCTTTTTTTGCAAGAATTGCAATAAGCTCTGCGGCGCGTTTTTCTTTACCTTTGAATTTAACAGAAAGATTATAGATTTTAGAAAGCAGCGAAGAATCCATTTTCATGCCAAGCTGCTTTAACTGCTGCATTAAATGATAAGAAAGGTCATCCGGATTAAGTCCCAGACTCTGAAGCAAAGAAGCAAGCTGTTCAGTTTGCGCTGCCTCCATTGTAAACAAGGCGTTTTGAACAACTTCGCCGTTTTCATTTAAGGGATATAAAAGAATCTGACCGTTTTGCGTAGAAATAGTAGCCTTAAAAGAAGTCCCCGCAGTCAAAGGAGTCCTGGAATTAATATTTATTCTGGCTCCTGCCACCGAGCCTTCATATTTTCCGCCACCCTTATCTGCAATAATCCTTACAAGCACCTGACTCCCGTTCTGAAGCCCCCTAGGCGCCACCCCCATCCGCGAAAGCTGACTTGTCTGAACTATTACACCGGTGTTCATAAGAGAAGAATAACACAGAAAATATTGAGTGTATACAGTAAAATGGATTGCCACGCTTCGCTCGCAATGACGAAGTGCCCGTCATTGCGAGGAGCCGAAGGCGACGTGGCAATCCATGCAAAAAAAACGCGTGGATTTTTACCACGCGTCTTAATCAACAAAGCAATTTTTTATGCTTCTTCTGCTGGTGTTTCTGGAGCTTCGGCAGGAGCAGCATTTGCAGCAGCTTCCTTTGCCTTTGCAGCTTCGGCAGCACGAGCGTTACGTTCCTGCATAGCAGCTGTAACTTTTGCACCAACCAAAGTCTTAACTTTAGCATCCTTACCGATCTTGTCGCGTAAGTAGTAAAGCTTAGAGCGGCGTACTTTACCAGGACGTACTACTTCAACCTTCTGAATACGAGGGCTGTTATATGGGAATACACGTTCTACACCTACACCGTAAGAAATCTTGCGTACAGTAAATGTCTTGCGTGCACCTTCGTTCTTCTTGCAAAGAACAACACCTTCATAAACCTGAACACGTTCTGTTTTACCTTCAATAATCTTGAAGAATACTTTTACAGTATCACCAACATTGAAGTCCTGAGCACCAGGTCTTTTCTGTGTTTCTTCAATAGTCTTAATAAGATCCATTTTTAATCTCCTGACGTTATATCCTCAATCATCTTTTCGGCATCTTTAGAAAGCAGGCCTTGTAATCTTGCAGTTGAGATCATATCTGGTCTGTTTGCAAGAGTTTTTTCCAGTCGCTTTTTAAGCCGCCACTTCTTTATTTCGCCGTGGTTACCACTCAAAAGAACAGGAGGAACTTTCATTCCGCGCCATTCTTCCGGATGAGTATACTGCGGATACTCCAAAAGTCCGTCACAATAACTTTCTTCTTCAAGTGATTCATGTGAAATAACGCCATCTACCAGACGGTAAACTGTGTCAATCACAACTGTTGCTGCAACTTCTCCCGAAGACATTACATAGTCGCCGATTGAAAGCTCCAGGTCAACATAAGAATCAATAATCCGCTGGTCAATACCTTCGTATCTTCCGCAGATAAAAACAAGTTCGTCCTTATGACTTAAATCTTGTGCTACTTTCTGAGTGAGCTGCTTTCCGCTTGGAGTAACGTAAATAACATACTTCTTGCGGGCATTTACACTATCAAGTGCTTTTCCAAGGGGTTCAGGCATCATTAATTGTCCTGCTCCACCTCCGTACGTTCCGTCATCACAGGTATGGTGCTTATCAGTCGCAAAATCTCTGATGTTCACCAGATCGTATGCAATAATTTCCTTTTCTACCGCTTTGGCCATGATTGAGTTTTCAAAAAAAGCCTTAACGATATCGGGAAATAAGGTCAGCACAGTAAATTTCATGGAATTACTCCAGAATCCAGAGGTGCATCAATTGCACCGTTTTGTTCTTAACATCTACCTTTCCAATAAATTCTTTATTGAACGGTACAAGAACCTTTCGGTCACAACTCTCGGCGATTGACACTTCTAACAAGTTACCACCGCCGCCTTCCAATACGTCTGTGATTGTTCCTACCACTTTAGGCGCAACCGACGTTGCCGGATCGTCCTTCCCTTCATAAACAAGGGAACAATCTCGTAAATCCTCAATGTACCACTCGTCTTTTTTCAAAGGCTTGCAGTATTTTCTGTCTGCTAAGATTTCCCAGCCATTGAACTTTTTAAGCTCAACATCTGAATCAATTCCTGCAAACTTAACATAGGCAACCGCATGACCCAAAGAAACCGATTCAACCTTTGTTTCTTTAGACGATTCTCCATGTCGTAAAGTAACTTCTTCAAGCTTAAGCAGATGCTCGTACTCACCAGAAGCACTCTCTACTTTACTTTCACCCGAAAATCCGTGAGAACCTCGAATGAAACCAACAACCAAACGTGCTTTTTCCATCAGCAATATTCCCGTAAGCTAGTTATCAAGAATATCAAGACTGTAACGCTTGCCGTCTTTTACTGCCGAAGCGCTCAGGACAGTTCTCATTGCCTTGGCAATACGACCATATTTACCGATTACCTTACCAATGTCATTGTCCGCAACCTTAAGCTGGAGCACCATGCCCTTTTCGCCTTCAGTTTCATTTACAGATACAGCTGACGGATCATCGACCAATGATTTTGCGATAAATTCGATCAGGTCTTTTTCCATTTTTTAGCCTCTCTGTAAATTACTTTGCCTGTTTAGCAGACTGAATGTTCATCAATTTCTTGACGATGTCTGTTGGCTGAGCTCCAACACCGATCCAGTACTTAGCGCGTTCCAAATCAATTGAAACCTGATCTGCTTCTTTTGCAATCGGCTGATAAGTTCCAATTTCTTCGATACAAACACCGTCGCGTGGCTTCTGTGAGTCCTGAACAACTACACGGTAGCAAGGGCGTTTTGCAGCACCGAATCTCTTAAGTCTGATTTTGACCATTTATTCCTCCATGGCACCCTTTTGAGGCACCAGATTTTACATTCCGGACACAATAATACCTATTGTGCATATTGAGAGTATATAATATAGGAAATTATGATTTTATTCAAGTATGGATTGCGTTGCACGTAAGTGTGTTCGCAGTTTATTTACCAATTAAGGAAACGTCCTGTCCAAACCACTTGGTTGCAATTTTGCTTATTGTTCCGTCTGCTGCCATTTCAAGCAAAACTTTTTCTACGGCATCACGAAGTTCCGGTTCATTTTTTCTAAAGCAGATACAATATTCTTCACTTGAAAGAGGTGTTTTAATTACATCAAATGGTTCACCAGTTTTAGTTGCAATAAAATATGCAAAGCAGCTGTCCATTACCATTGCATCAATAGCTCCAACCTTCAAATCATCAAGACACGATTTATTGTCTTTATATTCAATTATATCGCCAAGATTATTTTTGAATGTAGAGTTTTCGTTTATTGCATCTGAAGAAGAAGAAGCACTTCGTAAACCAATTACTCGTCCCTGTAAATCATCAAAGCTTTTTACAGCACCATCTTTTCGTACAATGAGGACCTGTTCATTTGCAAGATAAGCAAATGTTAATGAATGAGCTTTTTTTCTTGGTTCAGTAATAGTATAACCACTCCAGACACAATCAATTGTTCCGTTTTCAAGTTCGTTATCCTTGTCGTCCCAATCAATCGGAAGCGGCTTTAA
>JAFZLJ010000040.1 GCA_017551545.1 Treponema sp.
ACTACAGAGCATTATTTAGATTAGTATATGATATAGAGTTTATTAGCTGGCTAATTGTAATTCCTTTATTCTTTATAATTGTATTAGTAAATCTAATTCGATCATTAAAGAAAGAAAAAAATGGAAGCCTAATTGCAAGTATATCTCTTATTCTCAGCATCATTATTGGATTGGTGACCTTATATACATACGCTTCTCACTTTTAAATATAAATATGCAATTGAACTTCAGTGTTTAGGCAAAGCAGTAGTTGTAAGTGGCTTTACGCCGCTTGTAAAAAAATAAAAACAGAAGCGTTGTCTTCTTAAAAAAATATGAAATAGATTTTATAATTTATAAGAAAAAAAATCGTGTAACATGCGCTTCAAATCGGATGTCGGGTCTGCGCCCGCCACCGTTTAATCGCGTAGTTATGCTGACACCCGCACTGGGGTGCTTAGGAGAAAAAATGAAAAAATTTGGAATTGTTATTTTTCTTTCGATATTGATGCAAGCAGTTTTTGCAGAAGAACCGGTATATGCTCCGATTGGACTTGGTTCAAGCGATGAGTATAATTTTGTTTTCCATGATGGAAAAGAATTTTATGTAATGAATCAACTTAATGGAAATTATGCAAAAATTCCAGATAAATATATTTCTATTTCAGACGGACATATAATAATTTCTTATCCGTACAATGGAATCGGAGACTTTAAATTTAAAAACGTCCTCGTAATTCCTGGTGAATATTACTCTGTTGAAATGGATTATCCAGGAGAAGCAAAAAAAAGAAGTGATGAATATTATGAAGTTGTATCTGGGAAAAAAAATGGAGGTTCTTATCCATTTGATAAAAACGTAAAAGTCTCTTCTACGTCATATTATACTGAAACAGTACGCGGATATAAAATCGATTATTCTCCGGAAAATCTTTTTAAGTTCATTCAATATTTAGACCATTCAGAAAATGTATACAGATACCCAATTCCATGGGTCGAAGGAAAAGAAGATTATGGAATTGGAGAAAGTATTAGTTTTGAGTTTGATAAAGAGGTTTCAGCCTTTAATATAATAAATGGATATGTTGATCCATATAATCTTAGTTTGTTTAAAAATAATTCAAGAGTAAAAAAATTAAAAATTGAAAATCTGACATCTGGAAAAAGTTGGTTTGTGGATTTCGAAGATAAAATTTACATAAATCGCATCATTTCTGATTCTCCTTCAAAATCATACAAAATAACAATCATGGAAGTGTTTGAAGGAAGAAAATATAAAGATACCTGTATAACTGCAATTTTTTCTGATACAACATGGTGGAAAGCTAACGAAAAGGCAAGTACTTACTATAAGGATTACAAATCAGGAACATTAGTTGATTTTAATGATTTAAATAAAAGACCATATATTGATCCGAATGATCCTGTATATGGTAAATAATCAAATAGCATAACAAAGCTTCAAAGCCGACAAACCGGTCAAGCCGGTTTGCGGTTTAAGCAATTGTTATGCTCACACGCCACTGGCGTGGAATAGGAAAAAAGAAAAAAATGCATTTATCACAGAAAAGTATATTTCTAAAAATTATTGTAGATTACAATAATTTAAAATTGAATTATAGTAATACATCTTTTTTCTTTAAGAATGAAAAAGAATGTATGATATTCAATATTAATATAAAGGAAATATCTTTTATAAAAGAAAGAAACGAAAAATTTTTAACTGGAGCAATTGTTTTTTCTATATTGAGCTGTATGGTTTTGATAGGTATGTATATCAATTCAAATACAATAGACAATTTTTTATTCTGGTTTATACCTTGTATTGTATGTTGGTTTTTATTCTTAACTACAATCAGAAAAATAATTTTAATTCCTACAGATTTTGGTACAATAAAACTTTTGGATCAAAAAAATAATGAAAAATTAATCAATTTACTTAAGCAACTTGATTATGATTATGAAAGCTATTCTTCTTTTTATAAAAAAGGAGAATCATTTGATGAAAAAATTTATAATTTCAGTCTTGAATGTGAAACCTCAAATCTTGATAGAAGCAAAAAAATCACTTTTGTAGGAGAAAAATTAAATCAATGTAAATGCCCTATCTGCAATAAAAGAAAAGATGTTAATATAATTAAGTCACATAGAATATTTAGTTTTTTCATTTTTACTAATTTTCAACATAAATATATAATAGGTTGTAAAGCATGTTTAAGAAACGAAATAAAAAAAGAGAATGTGTTATCAATCCTTTTAGGTATTTGGAGTTTTCCATTAGGGCTTTTAGCGACACCAATAGTGATTGTTATCAATATCGTTAAAATTTATTCTTTAAAACCAAATATTTTAAGTTATGATTTTAAAAAATATTTATCTAAAGAAATGAAAGCATAACACATATAAGGCCCGGTTTTGTCAATATTAATTCACAGAAAAAAGAATCTTAAGCCGCTTTTTTAAGCGGTTTATTTCTGTGAAAAAAAATCGTTTACATCATAACAAAAAAGCAAGTTCTGAATCGTAATTCTGCGAAGAAATCAGGAAAGCGTCCTGAATCAAACACATATAGTTGCTGTCGACAATCTGTAATTTGTACAGAATCCGGCGCAAAGAATTTCATCGGTACCCGTGCCAAGCCTGAATCAAGAGCTGAAGGTCATCCTTTTCGGCGCCGCTAGTTATACGGGCAGGTCAAGGCAGGGACAGTCCGCTTATTATTTACAACAAAAACTCAATATAAAAAAAGACAAGCGACGGTGTCCATTCATGCGAGAAGGAAGTCACGGCATGTAGTCAGAATGAATGCCGGCGATAAACGCACATAATTTTCATTTTTCAAAAGGACTCACCGTATCTGCTTCAGTTATGCGATCAGCTCACCGCCACTGTCTTTATAACCTTTTTTATCTCCGTAAAATTTGTCGGGGTCAAACGGTTCTTTCCGCTTGAGCATATAGTAGACCGTACGCCCGAGCTTCTGGGCAATAAGACTCATAGCCTTTGCCTTTCCATATCTTGAAACAAGTTTCTCATGCATCTTCTGTCCACGTTCATTCGCACGCAGGAACATCACGGCTCCTTCCGAAAAAGCCCATTTTAGATGGACGTTTCCGATTTTATTGTGTCCGCCTTTTTCTTTCTTATCAGCTGATTCATGACTACACTTAACAAGACGGCAGTATGAAATGAACTTACCGACATCAGAAAAACGGTTTATGTCGTCAATTTCATAAATGATTGTAAGCGGAAGTATAAAACCAAGACCCGGGATAGAACGCAGCAGACTGAAAGAATACGGATCCTGAATCTCCATGCTGTCTTCAATCTGGAACTCGATTTTAGTAATCATTTCATGATAAGCATGGAACATTGTAAGATCTGCATTCACCATTTTCAAAGTCATTGGATCAGAAAATTTTTCTGGAATTGTGTTCCTGTAAACTTCACTCCGCATCCTTGAGGATGCGAGCGGCTGGTTTATGTTATACTGGTGATTCGTATTCTGAAGATGAACGGAAAGTTCAGCTTTCTGTCTTACAAAATAAAGTCTTCGCCGTAGAAGGTCTCTAGTTGCCCTTTTTTTCTTTGGATACGCGTATGCAGTCGGGAACATTCCTCCGCGCAAAAGATTCGCAATTTTTTCTGAATCGATTTTGTCAGACTTTGTTTTTCCTCCGTGAATTGATTTCATGTAATAGGCATGACCGAGTGCAAAATCTATTCCACGTTCCTCGCAGAAATCAGCAATCCAGTACCAGGTGAAAATGCATTCAACTCCGATTACGATGTCTTTTCCGAATGTGTTTGTCACAACTTCAAGATTATCTGTCGAACATTCCATGTTCTTGTGGAACACTTTCTCACCGTCGCGGTTGATTACGCAGATGTACATAGTTCTTGCGTGTAAATCAATTCCGATGTAAAATTCATGTAGTTTTTTATAAAAGGTCATTAAGGTTCTCCTTTAGGTTTGTTTGTGATAGTTTATCACGGCAACCTAGGGCCTTAATGATTTTCATGCAATTTCATCGCTGATTCCGAACGTATCAGCAATCTCCTGCGGGGTTTTTAGCCCGATTATATGAATAAGCGCAAGAGGTGCCATTAAATGGGCGGCAAAATGATTTGCCTCTTCTTCCTGCCTCTGTTTGCTTTTTGTGCAGTCTTTTTCCAGATGCCCGAGCTGGATATGAGCTATTTCATGCCAGATTGTGAATTTTATCCGGTTAAAACCTACCGAATCGTTGTAATAGATAATGTATCTGCCTTTTTTAAATATTGTAAAACCGTCTTTATATTTTGATACGATAAACTTTTTATCTTTTTTTGAAAATTCGGAACATTTGTGAACGTCTATCGACAGCAGGTCTGCTACCATAAAACAGTCCAGCGGAAAAACATTAAGCCCCAAATCTTCAATAAGATTTTCTGCTTCTTCTTCTACCTCATCATAATCTTTTCCTTTCATTGCCTTTATCATAAACTCTGTCTCCTTCATATAAAATACGAATGAATCTCTCTCTTTCCTCTGCGGTTAAGTTTTTAGCGTTTCGTGCAACTATGCGGAATGCGTTCTCAACCTCGTCATCAGCACCGGCGGGCTTAACTTCATCAGTTTTGCCCAGCAGGTAGTCCATTGAAGTACCAAGTGCGTTTGCAATATTCAAAAGAATTGCGCCTCTTGGTGTGCGTTCGCCGCTTAAATAGCGTGATACTGCGCTTTCTGTTAAATTTGTTTTCTGTGCAAGCTCCTTTTGCGAATAATTTCTCAACCGGAGCAATTCACCGAACCGTTCCGCAAAGATTTCCCCTTTCATTGTTTCTCCTCACTGATAAGAATACTATCACGCGCGCTTGACGTTGTCAAGTACAAAT
>JAFZLJ010000041.1 GCA_017551545.1 Treponema sp.
AATCAAATTTTGTTTAAATCATCCCCTTTTTCCATCTTTTAATAAATTACTGACAAAACACAACTTATGTGCTATAATAGAACAAATGAGTTTAAACAATAGTTCTGCTTTGGAATTAAAAAACAGTGGCAGACTTTCGGTTTTCTTTGTGGGGACCGGGAGCGCTTTTTCAAAAAGATATTTTCAGACTAATGTCCTGGTTGTTAAGGGAGATGACCATCTGCTTATCGACTGTGGCACTTTGTGTCCTTATGCGCTTGAAAAGAACTATGGGCTGGAGCTTAAATCAATAGACAATCTTTTACTGACTCATCCTCATGCAGATCATATTGGCGGCGCTGAAGAGCTTGCTCTTGTTGGACGCTATGTTAAAAAACAAAAATGCAATCTTGTAATTACCGATGAATTTAAAAAGTTGCTTTGGGACGAATCGCTTAAAGGCGGACTTAAAGTAAACGAAGAAGGCGCACTTGATATAAATGATTATTTTAATCAGATAAAACCTGAACTTTTGCAATCAGAGCCCTTTGAACTTTTAGAAACAAATATCGGCAGCATAAATATCAAACTGTTCCGCACAAAGCATGTTACCTGCGAAGTTACCGGTGATTTCCAGATTTCGTATGGAGTTCTTCTTGATGACAAGGTGCTTTTTACAAGTGATACTCAGTTTAATCTTGAACAGCTTGAATACCTTATTCAAAAATATCCTGTAAAAGTTGTTTTTCATGATTGTGATTTTTCGGGTTACAGCGAAAGTGTTCACGCTTCTTATAATCAGCTTAAGACTTTGCCGGATGATATTAAAAAGATGACTTATCTTTGCCATTACAACGGACTTGCAGAAAAATTTGATGTAAAGGCTGATGGATTCAGGAATCTTGCTCGTGCTGGTGTCTGGTATAGGTGCTAGACTGCTGCGTGAGCTTATAATAATTCTGGTTCCGTAGCTCATCTGGATAGAGCGGTTGCCTCCTAAGCAACAGGTAGTGCGTTCGAGTCGCATCGGAATCATAAATCATTTATAGGAGAGGCCGCATGAAAAAACTGCTGATTGCTTCTACAAACAAAGAAGTTATTTCTACTGTAAAAACTGCTACAGAAAAGTATTCGGAATATTTTGATCCGATTTATTGTCCGGACACTGATGAAGCTTTGAGTCTTATTGATTATGAGCTTCCAGAAATTAAGGTGCTCGATTATACTTCGACCGACATGGATTCAAACCGAATTCTTGCAGCTATTCATGCCGACCCATGGCTTCATAACGGCGGAATTATTGCTGTTGTTCCTAACCCTGCTATGATGCAGGAAATTGAAGACAAAAAAGATCCTAACATTATTATTGTAATGACTCTTTATACTTTTAAGGAAAACTTTGAACGTCTGCTTAAGATTTTGTGGAGCAACCAGCAGTTCCTTTTTAACCGTGGTATTCAGGACAGAATGGGTGGTCAGGAAAAAGGACAGTTTATCTGTGATAATGATCCGCTTGATACCCGCCTTTATGCAAGCTTTCTTGTAAACTATCTTTACTGTTCAAACAGAATTGATGATGAAGGACGTTTTGCTTTGCAGACTGCCCTGATGGAACTTAGTACAAATGCGCTGGAGCACGGAAACTGTGGAATTACCTGGGATGAAAAATCTGAATGGATGAAATCGGGTAAAAATGTTCTTGAACTTATTGAGCAGAAACGCAGCCTTCCTGAAAATAAAGATAAGAAAATCAAGATTTCATATTTTATTGGAAAAGATAAATCGCATTTTGCTATTGAAGATGAAGGCCCTGGCTTTGACTGGAAGAGCCGTATGGTTCCCGGGGATGTTCCTGATTTTGAACTTGAGCATGGTCGTGGAATAAGCCTTTCACGCGGACTTGTAAGTGCACTTCATTACAACGAAAAGGGAAATGCTGTTTCTTTTGAAATCACAAACGTAAAGGATATGACAAACAGTGTTCCTGGCATTATGGTTCCTTTTGCAACAATTCAATACAAGCGTCACGAAATTGTCTGCAAACAGGATGAACCAAGCAACGATTTGTACTTTATTATTTCTGGCCGCTACGGAGTTTATGCCGACGGAAAGCTTGTTTCGGTTTTGACTCCTGATGATATGTTTATTGGTGAAATGGCATTCCTTTTGAATGACCGCCGTTCTGCTACAATTTTGAGTGCCGGCGAAGGAAAGCTTATTCGCATTCCAAAAGTTTCGTTCCTTAATCTGATTCGAAAAAATCCGCACTATGGTATATTCCTTTCAAAGCTTCTTGCACAGCGCGTTGTTAGGCAGAATAATAAGACAGTAGAGTTGTCAGAGGAAATAAAGGAATTGAAGAATAGATTGGAAGGAAGAGTGTAGGAGGCATAGAATGACAGATATAGAAATTGCACAGAAGAACGTGATGGTGCCGGTGACCGAGGTTGCCGCTAAGATTGGTATTCCTGCCGACAAGCTTGAGCTTTACGGACCTTACAAGGCAAAACTAACTTTTGACGAGCTGCGTGTTTTGCAGGAAAAGGCTGCAAAGACTCCTGGAAAACTCATTCTTGTTACTGCCGTTACTCCAACTCCAGCAGGAGAGGGAAAATCTACAGTCAGCATTGGACTTGCCGACGGACTTAACCGCATTGGTAAAAAAACTGTTGTTGCTTTGCGCGAACCTAGCCTTGGACCCTGCTTTGGTGTAAAGGGTGGAGCATGTGGCGGCGGTTATGCACAGATTGTCCCAATGGAAGATATAAACCTTCATTTTACAGGCGACATTCACGCCATAAGCATAGCAAACAATCTGATTGCCGCTTTGATTGATAACCACCTTCAGCAGGGAAACGAACTTGGACTTGACCCTAGAACAATCAGCTGGAAGCGTTGCGTTGACTTGAACGACCGTGCTTTACGAAATATTACAATTGGTCTTGGCGGCCGCTTACAGGGTGTTCCTCGCGAAGACCATTTTACAATTGCAGTTGCCAGTGAAATTATGGCAATTGTCTGCTTGAGTCGCACAATAAGTGAGCTTAAAGAACGAATTGACCGCATTGTAATTGGCCAGACTTATGCAAAAGAAAATGTTACCTTTGGTGCACTTAAGTGTACAGGTGCCGTTGCTGCTTTGCTCAAGGATGTTATTAAACCAAACCTTGTTCAGACTCTTGAAAAGAATCCTGCATTTGTTCATGGCGGTCCTTTTGCAAATATTGCTCACGGCTGTAACAGTGTAAACGCAACTTTGTGTGCTTTAGCAAGTGGCGACTATGTTGTAACAGAAGCTGGTTTTGCCGCTGACTTGGGTGCAGAAAAGTTTCTTGATATTAAATGCCGAAGTGCAGGACTTAAGCCAAGTGCTGTTGTAATTGTTGCTACAATCCGTGCCCTTAAAATGCATGGCGGAGTTGCCAAGGCAGATTTGTCTAAGCCGGATTGTGCCGCTTTGGAAAAAGGATTTGAAAACCTTAAGACTCATATTGAAAACGTTGCCAAGTTTGGACTTCCTGCTGTTGTTGCAGTAAACAAGTTCATTACAGATACAGATGAGGAAATTGCCCTGCTTGAAAAACTTTGCGAAAGCGTTGGTTCAAAAGCAGTTCTTAGTGAAGGCTGGGGCAAAGGCGGTGAAGGTGCAGAGGAACTTGCTAAGGCTGTTAGTGAAATTGCAGACAGCGGAAAAGCTGCATATCACCCGTTGTATGAACTGGACCTCCCACTTGCAGACAAAATCAAAAAGATTGCAACAGAAATCTACCGAGCTGCAAATGTTGAAATTGACCCGGCAGCCCTTAAAAAACTCAAAGGCTTTGAAGAAGCAGGCTACGGAAAGCTTCCGGTTTGTATTGCAAAGACACAGAATTCTATTTCGCACGATCCAAAACTCATTGGTGCTCCACGTGGCTTTACATTCCCGGTACGCGATGTTCAGTTGTACGCTGGCGCAGGTTTTGTTGTAGCCTTAGCCGGCGACATCATGACAATGCCAGGATTGCCAAAGGCTCCGGCAGCATTGGATATTGATGTAGATGATAATGGTGTAATCAGCGGATTATTTTAAAAGATTAATCTCTTCTTCCGTCAATATCCTATACTCCCCGAGGCCTAGGCTTGGGTCAAGTTTCAGTTCACCCATACTCATGCGCTTGAGGTAGGCAATTTTATTGCCCACGGCTGCGAACATTCTTTTTACCTGGTGGTATTTGCCTTCGTAGATTGTCAGGAGGGCAGTGGAGTCGTTTTTCCATTCAAGGAATGCCGGCTGGCAGGTAAAGCCTTCTTCGTTATCTTCTGGGCCTACTGCAATGCCTTGTTCAAACTGTTCTGTTATTACCTTCTGATGTTCTGGAGTTTCGGGGTGTTCAAGTCCGCAATAATAAGTTTTACTTATATGAGTTTTTGGAGAAGTAATTCTGTGAGTAAGCTCTCCGTCTGTTGTAAAAAGCAAGAGGCCTTCTGTGTCCATGTCCAGACGGCCTACAAGATGAAGCTTTTCAATAAGATAAGGAGTGCGTAAATTATCATCAAGCAAATCAAAAACAGTCTGATGGTCGCCTTCCTTAGTAGAACTAACAACATGCTGCGGCTTGTTCATCATTATGTAGAGGTTGGTGTGAAAATCAACAGTTTCGCCATCTATGGTAAGTATATCTTTTTGAGTATCAATCTGTAATGAAGGATCATAAATCCGTTTTCCGTTAAGCAGAACCTCACAGTTCCGTAGTATTTTCCTGATATCTTTTCGAGACCCAAAACCTTCATGTGATAAAAGCTTATCTATTCTATCCATATTCCTACTCATGCCTGGATCGCCACGCTCCGCTCGCGATGACGTCATTGCGCAAGTTTGCAATGCAAACTTGGTAAGCTCTGCGACAGGAGCACAGCGACGTGGCAATCCATTATATTATACCATTCTCTCGGGATTTGTGGTATAATAATACGCAGGAGGCCTTTTATGTACCTTGGTGGTGTTGATGTTTTTTATGTCCTTTTAGTTTTACCCGCAGCTCTTTTGAGCATTTTTGCTTCAACTCTGGTAAAATCCCGCTATGCAAAATACAATAAGGTAATGGCTTCCCGCGGGGTGTCTGGTGCTCAGGCTGCACAAATCCTTCTTAAAGCAAACGGAATTACAGATGTCTGTATTGCTCATATAAACGGAAATCTTACAGACAATTACAATCCAAAAACAAAGGTATTGAGCCTTAGTGATGCAACTTTTGCAAGCCGTTCTGTTGCTGCTGTTGGAGTTGCTGCTCATGAAACAGGACACGCTATTCAGCATAATGTAGGCTATGCCCCGCTTGCGTTCCGACGAATGCTTGTTCCTGTTGCTAATTTTGGTTCGCGCTTTGGACCGACTCTTGCTATTCTTGGAATTATTCTTGGTGCAATGGCAAACTTAAAAGATTATCTTCAGATTTTCCAGATTATTACAGATGTTGGAATTTTGCTTTTTGGTGCTTCGATGATTTTTTATATCATCACACTTCCGGTAGAGTTTAATGCTTCACGCCGCGCACTGAAGATTCTTAAAGAAACAAACACCCTTGTTTCAAAAGATGAAATAAAGGGTGCACGTAAGGTTTTGACTGCTGCAGCACTTACTTATGTTGCTTCGGCACTTACAGCTATTGGTTCGTTCCTGCGACTGTTATTGATTGCTAATAGTCGTCGCTCTCGACGATAATTATTTCTTTCTTTCCTTAATAGGAACATAGTCTCTTTCTTTCGAAACGTTCTTGTAGGCAGGACGGTAAATTCTTCCGCCGCTTACAATTTCCTCAATGCGGTGGGCAGACCATCCGGCAATTCTGGAAATTGCAAAGATTGGTGTAAACAGCTCGCGAGGAATGTTAAGCATAGAATATACAAGTCCTGAGTACATATCGACGTTAGCGCAGATGCTCTTATCTGAATGATGAACTTCCTGAATGATTGCCGGTGAAAGTCTTTCAATCATATCATAGAGTGCAAACTCTTCTACAAAGCCTTCGCCTTTTTCTTTTGCAAGCTTCTTTGCCTTAGCCTTGAGCAGAACTTCACGAGGATCGCTGATTGTATAAATAGCGTGACCCATTCCGTAAATAAGACCTGAACCGTCACCTGCTTCTTTTTTAGCAATCTTTGTAAGATAGTTCTTTACTTCTTTTTCACTTGTCCAGTCTTTTACGTTAGCTTTAATCTCATCCATCATTTCCATAACCTTGATGTTGGCACCACCATGACGGCGTCCTTTAAGCGAACCAACAGCAGCGGCCATTGCAGAGTAAGTATCTGTATCGGCAGAAGAAACAACGTGAACTGTCAAAGAAGAGTTGTTACCACCACCATGCTCTGCATGAAGGATAAGTGCAAGGTCTAAAGTTTCTGCTTCGAGTCTTGTATATGATTTATCTGAACGAATCAGACGCAAAAAGTTTTCTGCAGTAGAAAGCTCAGGCTTTGGATTATGAATGAACATACTCTTGTTATCATAGTAGCGGCGCTTTGCCTGATATCCGTAAGCAGCAAGAGTTGAAAAACGAGCTATAAGTTCAATACACTGCTTTACTACGTTTCCAACACTGCGGTCTTCAGGATCTTCATCATAAGAGTAGCTTGCTAAAACTCCGCGGGCAATTTTATTCATAATATCATTTGACGGAGCCTTCATAATCATGTCTTCGGTAAAGTGCTCAGGAAGTGCGCGGAACTCTCCAAGATATTCTTTGAAAGTATCAAGCTTGTCCTGTGTAGGAAGCTCTCCGAACAAAAGAAGGTATGCACACTGTTCATAACCAAACTGCTTGTTCTTTTCGGCATCGGCAATTAAATCTTCTACATTGTAACCGCGGTAAACAAGTCGTCCAGGAATTGCAATTTTCTGGTCATCTTTGATTTCATAACCTACAACATCACCAATTCGGGTGAGTCCTACAAGTACACCTGTTCCGTTTGCATTTCTTAATCCGCGTTTTACATCATAAGTTTTGTATAAATCAGGATTGATGGGATCATTGTGTACGGCAAGTTTCTCCAGGCGTTTTAAGATAGCAGCGTCAGATTTTGTTGTGCTCATAATGGTCCTCCTTTGGAACGCGATATTTATGCATAAAAAATGCATAAATATGCAATAATTCTTAAATAATTTTAAATAATTATACAAAAATTAAAGAAGAGTTGCAACAATAAAATGGATTGCCACGTCGCTTCGCTCGCAATGACCGTCATTGCGAGCGAAGCGAAGCAATCTACCTTATTTTTCAATAAATCTTTGTGCCGGCGATACAACCCAGATTGCTGTGAGCTCTGTATCTCCAACGTTTTCTACAAGATGTGGTGCTGCAGAAGAATACGAAACGCTGTCTCCTTCATTAAGAAGATATTCGCGTGTACCGTATGTGAGGCGTGCCTTGCCTTTTAAGATAATTCCAAACTCACGACCAATGTGTCCGTAAGAACCGCGGTGTGTATGTGAGCCTGCCGGAATCTTAAGCATGTAGGACTCAAAAGAGCTTTCCTTTGCTGAATCTGCAGGACGGGCAAGCTCTTCGTAAATAATGTCGTCTTCAAACATAGAAGGGCGTTCTTCTGAACGAATCACTGTTACAGGACGCTCCTTTCTGTATTCTTCGAACAGGAACTCAAGGTTGATATCAAGAACATCGGCCAGAGCAAGCAGTGTATCAATTGCCGGAGAAACGTGATTTCGCTCAATCTGAGAAACAAGACTTTCACTGACTCCTGCTTTCTGAGCAACTACCTTGAGTGTATAACCCTTGTGCTCGCGAACGCTGCGGAGCTTTTCTCCAAAGTGATATGGAATCTTCTTATTCTGCTGATCCTGTTTTTCTTCATTATTTTGATTTTGCGAAGGTGTCATTGTTCTGAGTCTCCTTGTTCTGTACGGTTACAAACTGAATAAAGTAATCTTCAAGAGTTTTGTGCGGTCCGTTTAATTTAAGTCTTGTGCGTGAACGCGCGTTATCTCGTCGTACTGTATATTTTGCATAAAAGTCGCGGTAATCAAGTCCGGCATCTGATTTTACATGTTCGCCTAAGAATTTTGAAACTTCATCACGGCCAATTGCTGGGATTCCTTTTTCTTTAAGGATTGTGCGCAAGGTATTAATCTGTTCAAATGAAATTCCAAAAAGGAACTCTTCCATTGCCTGCGAAACTCCTGGGTCACCAAGCTTTTGTTTAATAAAGGCAATCCACTGGTCATCCATCTGCATTGAAATCTGGAGCAGCTCGCTTGTACCCATCATTGTTCCAAATGCTGGAGCTAAACGGCGGCGTGCCATCCATACAGACTCAAGAACGGGTGCAACCTGAGCACTTCCCTGGTCGTTCCAATGCTCCCAGAGCAAAAGCAAAGACAATGCCCATTCACGGCGGAATTCCATTGGCTGTGTGTTATCGCGGATTAAGTTCAAGTAAACGTCTTCAATAAGAAGAGAATACATTGAGGTTATAGTTTCTGTATCAAAAGCTTTAGAATATTTTCTAAGTTCGTGAATATGATGTGTATATTTTGCAAAGCTTGAGAAGGTATGCATTTTTGCAACAAGAAGACCTTTTCCAAGCATTGCCTTTGACGGAAGCTGGATTGTCGAGTCGCCTGCATCCTGGTGATCAATAAGAGAATCAATCAAAGAGGTTGGAGTTCGGGTTCCGCCAATAAGTTCGTGTCGTTCCAGAAGCGACGGAAACATTGCAACAGACTGAGCAAGCGACTCCAGAGCATCAAGACGCTGCTGAAAGCTGTTTGCTTTTTCGGGGTCTATCTGCTTAATCAGAGGCATTACTTCCTGAATGAGTTGTTTTTGCTGTGTGGTAAGCATCTCTGCCTTTTCGTTCTGGTCAGCTGCCAGACTTTGAGTATCAAAAAAGGTGTTGAGATCTACCTGTTCAAAATCATTCTGCTGCATAAGAGTAAAATCTATTATAACGCATTTTGCAAATTTTCACAAATGGGTTGAGACAGTTCCTGTTGTTTTTTAAGGTTATACTGGTAGGCATCTTTCTGGGCATTGTAAATATTTCCCTGCATAAAGCGTATAATCGGATTGAATTCAAGAAGCGAAAAGGTCCAGAAATCAAGAGTACAAAGTGACCACACACTCACGGCAATCAGCGAACCGTTTAATAAAAAGGCATTCAGTGAGTCTGAAAAATTTGCTGCGTATAATTGACCAAGGCCCGGTATAAATGAAAGGTATCCGGCAAGCTTTTGATTTTTTGGTTTGAATTTGTTCAGCTTTTCAAAGGAATCACGAATTATTGTCTGCTGTTCTTCTGTCCACGCCTGAGGAAAAAGTTCAACTGCTTTTGTATATGTTTTCTGGGCATATTCAATTCGTCCGTTCTGCATTGCATTTGAAATTGCTGCAATATATGCACGTAGCCTTACTGTATCCGAAAATCCCGGAAGATTCATATAAGAAAAAATATACAGATTATCATTCAAAAAATCCTTTTTACCTTCTGAAGCCTTTTCAAGATAATTAATGTGGCTTACTCTAAGCGCATTTATATAGTTTTCTTTAGAACCGTTCTGCTCACAAAGGACAATTGCTTTCTGGGTACAGTCTGCAGCCATTTCATATTCATTTTTCATTTCATAAATGCCTGCAAGAACATTCAGGGCCGCAGCTTCATAAGAACCTTTTGCATAGTTCTGCATAAAGATATACCGCTTTAATTCTACCTCTGCCTGTTCGTATGCACCTGACTGATAAAGCGACAAAGCATAAAAAAATACATCAGAATAATAGTCTGGATTTCGAGGCAGAATATTCTTTTCCTGTGCAAAAAACGGCAGGGATAAAAAGAGAAGAATGAGCTGAAGAACAATAGCCTTAATATTCTTTTTCATAAATTGCTTCTGCTTCCTCGCAAAGAGTTCTGTATAAAGCTTCATTGTATCGTTTGGCGCTCTGGTATGAACCGTAAAGCTCTGCAATATAAAGAACGGCTCCTATAGTTCCAAATACATAAGGCTGCCAGCTTTTCCATTCTGTCTGTATTCCTGTTACAACAGTTCCTGCAACAAACGTACCGATTGAAAAAAATGAAGACATAAATGCTCCGAACGAACCAGTATACCATTTGCCGCTTCCGGGAATTACCATAGAAAAGAACAATGCAAGCCCTGCTTTTTTTAATTTATACGACTTACACAATTCATTAAGTTTTTCATAATCTGGATTAACTAATGCAAGGTCTGCACAAAAGGTTTTAAGTCCCTTTATATCGTTGTTCAAAATAAGTGATGAAGTATCTATGAGGTTAGAAAAATCAGGAGAGAACGACTGTTTATCATTTTCAATTCCAGCTGTAAAAAGCGAAAAGTTTTCTGCATTGCGTGATTTAAAAATAAATTCAGCCTGGACAAAATTTATTTTTTCTTTTACAAACGGATTTGAGTTGTCATAAAAATTTTCCTTGAGCCATTCAATTCCCGTAACGTTTTCCTGCTTATTGTAAATATTTGTAAGCGCAAGGATAGAATCCTGGAAAATGTTGTCTTCCTGTGGCTGTGCAAAAAGAAGTCTTTTATATTCACCTTCGGCTTGACTTAAAAATCCGTCATCATAAAGGGAATCGGCAAAAGCTTTAAGCACCTCTGTCTGATAAGGAGAAGGAATATCTTTTGGTGCTGCAGACTGACTCAAATTCTGTGCATTAAGAAAAATCACAAAGGTTGAACAAATCAAAATCAAAAAAAACTTTTTCATAATAAACCTCAATCTTTTTTCATGACAGGAACAGGATCATAATGCTTGCCGTTGCTTAGTGTAGGGTACAGGCCTCTTGCGTGTTCTGTAGAGGTGCAGCGCTTTAAGCGTTCAATGCCCTGAAAAAATCCGAATAATCCGTTTGCCGAAACAGCATCGAGCATAAACTGTGAGCACGAAGGATAGAACGGACAGTTTGACATATCCTGACTTGTGATGAATTTTTTATAAAACGAAAAGGATGTGCTTACTAAAACAGAAGGCAATGAAACTCTGTAAGTTACCTGCTGTGGAACGGATGGTGTTGCTGCGGCAAGCTCCTTTGTACGGTCATTTTTTGGAAGCTCTATATTTTTTTTTGCAGCCTGGTCAACAAGCGTGTCTATTGTAAGAATATCATCTTTTGAAAGTACAAATGAAACATTACTAAGCTTAAGCTCCATTTTCATAAAAGGAACATCTTCTGCATACGATGTGGAATTTATTGTTGTAGGATAGGGAGAGCCCCCGTCGCTTTTGAAAGAAGAAAGATTAGTTTCTGTAACAAGAGTATTCCCGTTTACATACATCATTAGTTTTGTAAAGCGTCCCTCAGAATCGGACCATACAAGCACCTTGTTCAGCGGCTGATTTTCAAAATTATAGCAGTCCCATTGTGTTATAATCTGATTCCTGTCAACACATTTGTCGCCGGCTCTAAAGTACGATTCTGCCAATCCGTAATCAGACTTAAACCAGTTTAAAAAGTCTGTGCAGGTTTGAATAAGAAAATCCTTGTTTTCGGCAATATCATAAACTTTTCCGTCTGTGCCTCCTTCAAGGATAAATGCATTGTCGTCATTTACATACAAAATCTGCTCAACAGGAGTTTTAAGCTTGAATACAAAAACAAAAGGATTCTTATTATAAATAATTGTGCCGGACATTGAAGTTGTCTGATTATTTTCAAGAATTTCTTCAGTGCGTAAAAAATCGAGCTTCAAAGAAGTAATATTCCTTGAAGCTGTAAAACCTTGTACAAAAGTTATTGAGAAAAGAACTGCCGCAGTAAGAACTGTGGAAAAGAATCTTTTATGGAACATAAATAGGAATTAACTCAAATCCGTTTACAAGAAGGCTTCCTATTGATTTTCCTGAACAAGTTACATTTTCGCCAGAAGATGCACAAGCCTCATTCATAGAAGATGCACAGGCTTCGTCCATAGAGGCAGCGCAGGCTTCTCCACAACCTTCACCACAACCTTCGAGGATGCTTTCGGTAGCAGAGGCACAACAATTAACAGAACTGTCTGTAAGATAATATGCACCAACAATAATACCTGCAGTAATTACAACTCCGACTATAACATAAGTAACAATAAGGCCTGCATTCTTTCCTTTTTTAGTTGTAGGCTCGTCAGAATAATCATAAGAAGTATCTTCGTCGCCGTCTTCGACAATTATTCTTTGCTGTGTTGTATCTGTAGCAGCCATTGATACTCTAGCGGCAGAAGAAGGCAAGCCTCCTCCAAAACTAGAAAATGAATATGTTACAGACTCTGCAAAAAGTGATGCAGAAAAGCTGAAAAATGCTAAAATGATTGCAAATAGTTTTAAATTTCTCTTCATAAGCATATTTTACTCCCTTTGGGTGAATTTATCAAGTTTTCGGGGTTCATCATATTAAAGCCGCAACTGCCCCTGCTAATATAAAACAATCAAAAAGCCGATAAGTAACTATGATGATGAAAAATTTCTTTAAAACCGGGTTATCATGTTTTTTAATTTTTACAGGAGCCTTTAGTTTTATTTTTGCACAGAATACCTCAGATTCTCAGAAAATCACATATACTCCAAAACAGAATGCCATGCGTATTACTGCAAATGACATTAAACTTGTAGAAGCTAAAAATGATGACGGCGAGCTTACAGGATACGATTTATATATACGCAAAATCAAAGGAGTAGAGTCTGTTTTGTTAACTGAAACTACACGCGATCCTACAGGAAAAGCAGACAACTATGCTTACAGGGCACTTGAATATAATCCTGTAAATGGTGATGAAATCCGCTACCTTGACGGAAAGCAGCTTGTTTCAGAAGGTGCTAAATACAGCCTCATAGATTCTACAACAGAGAAAGTCGAAGGTTTTGGAGACGCTTTTCATATTTTTATTCCGTTGAAACTTCAGTTCGGATATGAGTGGAGCCGTAACGGAATTGTAGAAATTGGCCGCGGAACTTTTATAAATATCAGAACTTTTGAAAAACCATATGCAGATTACACCGGCGAGTATATGGATAGTCCGTTTATGTTTAATCTTGAAACACGTCGCAGGGCAAAACCTGATCCAGTGCCGCCGGATCCTCCTGTAGAGCCCGAAGTTGTCCTTACAGATGATTACAATCCTGCCGCAAGTCAGAAGTTTGAAGAAATGTCTGATTTTATTGTTTATTCAAAAGGACCGGAAACAATTGTAGCCGATATTCTTGAAGTTTTTGATGACATTGGAGACAAAGATAATCTTGATGTTGTATTTGCAATTGATGCTACAGGCAGCATGAAAGATGATATTGAAACACTTAAAAAAGATCTTCTTCCAGCCCTGCTAAAAGAGTTTGAAGGCGCCAAGAACGTAAAGTTCGGGCTTCTTTTCTATCGTGATTATGGTGATAACTTTAATTATCAGGGATTGCCTGTAAGATTCTATGCATTTACAGATAACCTTACTGCGTTTAATAAAAATCTTAATGCTTTGAAAATCGTTGGTAAAGAAGGTGGTGATATTCCGGAAGCAGTTTACGAAGCTATTTATGCCTCTTCGGAATTTTATGGCTGGAGAGCGGGAACAACAAAACGCATAATTTTAATTGGAGACGCAGAACCGCATCCAAAACCACGCGGACTTGGTAAGTATTCAAAAGATTATGTAATGAACTTAGCCGAAGCTAAAGATATAAAAGTAAAAGCTATTCTTCTACCGAGCGATTAGGAATTTTTTCCATTTCAATCTGGGCAAGCTTTTTGTAAGCTGCAGGAAGTGAACCGGCCGGAGCATAATCATAAATTTCAAGAACTTCTTCAAGAGCAGCTCGTGCCTTGTCATAATTCTTTGTCTTTATATAAAGATGTGCCAGTTCGTATTTTGCTTCAATGTAGGTGTCTGTGTTATCACCATATCTGTCTAAAGTTGCAAGAAAATATGCTTCAGCAGTTTTGTAATCAGCAGCGTCATAAAAGCTCTGACCTCTTTGTAATAGTTGAGGAGCTGTTAAATCTTCCGGAATATCCTTTACTGTTCTGCAAGAATTAAAATAAAAAGCAGAAACAACTGCAAGAATTAAAAAACATAAAAATGAAGTAATCTTTTTCATGGTTTAATAATACAATAAAATTGATGTATAGGCAATTGTCTTTATAATTTTCCGTTGTTGTTGTATAATTAACTATAATGAAAAAGATTTTTTTATTGCTTATGCTTTGTTTATTTGCAACAGGCTGTGCAAGTACAGGCGGTAAGAATTCAGACAAAACAGATGATTTTCCTGCTGAACCAATGCTTTTTGCAGACTGGCAGTATCGTGGCTTTGGACAGGATTATCCGTCCTGGGCAGAAAGTGCTCTTAAAGAAGGCGAATCAGCAGCAGTACAGATACAGTTCGCTCAAAATCTTGATATGCTCATTTCTCATGAAGCTGAAGAACCTGAATTAAATGCGGTTCAGGAAACATGGGTTTATATTGACCCGTATTATGAAGAATATGAATACAGATATGCTTATATAAAAATACTGGAGGAATAAAATGAAAGTTTTAGTAATTGGTGGAACAGGATATATTGGAAGCCATGTTGTAAAGGAATTAATGAAGGCTGGTCATAAAGTAACGGTATTTGATAATCTTTCGAGCGGCCTGCGCTGTAATTTATTTCCTGAAAATGATTTTATTTATGGAAATATTCTGATTCCGGCAGATCTTGAAGCTGCTTTTTCGCAGGGGTTTGATGCTTTTGTTCATCTTGCAGCTTTTAAGGCAGCAGGTGAAAGCATGATTCTGCCAGAAAAATACAGCGTAAACAATATTAGCGGCACATTGAATATAATGAATGCAGCCGTAAAGTATAATTGTCTTAAGATGGTTTTCAGTTCTTCTGCAGCTGTTTTTGGTGCACCGGAATATTTACCAATAGATGAAGATCATCCAAAAAATCCGGAAAACTATTATGGATTTACAAAGCTTGAAATTGAACGCTTTATGGCCTGGTATGATAAGCTTAAAGGAATGCGTTTTGCAGCTCTTCGATATTTTAATGCAGCGGGTTATGATCCGGAAGGAGAAATCCGTGGACTTGAACAGAAGCCTGCAAACCTGTTGCCACGTGTAATGGAAGTTGCAGCCGGTATGCAGCCAAAGCTTAAAGTTTTTGGAACAGATTATGACACACGTGATGGAACATGTATTCGTGATTATGTTCATGTTACAGACCTTGCGCGTGCTCATGTTATGGCTTTGGATTATATTGCTAAAAATGATAAAAGCATTACATTAAATCTTGGTACCGAAAAGGGTACAACAGTAAAAGAAATAATTGATGCAGCCCGCAAGATTACAGGTAAAGAAATTCCTTCAGAAGATGTTGAGCGTCGTCCCGGAGACCCTGCCTGTCTTTATGCAACTTCTAAACGTGCAAAAGAACTGCTCGGCTGGGAACCAAAATACAGCGATGTAGAAACTCTAGTTAAGACTACCTGGGAAGTATACAAGAAATGACACCTGCAGATTTTCTGAACAATTCTCATAGTGATATTGTTGAGCTTGAGTCGCTCCTCACAAGCATTCCTGCCATTGCACCAGAAGGCGATGGCGACGGAGAAACAAAAAAATGCGATGCACTGGAGGCCTGGCTCAAACAGAATGGTTTTGCCAGGAACGGCTGTACAATTGAACGCTTTGAAGCTCCAGATAGTCGTGTAAGCTCCGGGGTTCGTCCAAGTCTTGTAGTAACAATTCCTGGAAAAGATGATTCACAACGTGTATGGGTTATGGCTCATATTGATGTTGTTCCTGTAGGAGACCTTAGTCTTTGGAATACAGATCCGTGGAAGGTTATAGAAAAAGACGGAAAGCTTTATGGCCGAGGTGTAGAAGATAATCAGCAGGGCTTATGTTCTGCAGTTTTTGCGGGGCTTTATTTTGTTAAAAATGGAATTACTCCTGCAAATACAGTAAAACTTCTTTTTGTTGCAGATGAAGAAAACGGAAGCGAATACGGCGTAAAATGGCTTTTGAAAAACACAAGCCTGTTCCGCAAGAATGACCTTGTCCTTATTCCAGATGGCGGCGACAGTCAGGGACAAACAATCGAAATTGCCGAAAAAAATCTTTTGTGGCTGCGTGTTCATGTAATGGGTAAGCAGACTCATGGTTCCCGCCCTGATAACGGTGCAAATGCCTGTCTTGCAGCGTGTGCACTTTCTTTAAAACTTCATGAATTAGAAAAGATTTTTGATAAAAAAGATAAACTTTTTGAACCAGATTATTCAACCTTCCAACCGACAAAACGCGAAAAGAACGTAGACAGCATAAACATAATTCCAGGCGAAGATACCTTCTGTATGGACTGCAGAATTCTGCCTTGTTATTCGCTTAAAGAAGTACTTGAACAGGTAGACAAATGCTGCCGTGAAGTAGAAGCACAGTATGGCGTAAAAGTTGAATATGCAACTCCACAAAAATCAGAAAGTCCTGCAACTTCAGTAGACGCTCCTGTAGCACAAAAGCTTGCTGCTGCCATAAAGAAAACTCATGGTATAGAACCACGCTTTATAGGAATAGGCGGCGGAACAGTAGGCGCAGAACTCAGGCGCGAAGGCATAGACGCAGTAGTCTGGAGCACCCTCGATGATCAGGCACACCAGCCGAATGAATACTGCGTAATTGAGAATCTTATTAAAGATTCATTAACATTAATAGAAATGTTTCAATAGCTGTCATTGTCGGGCTTGACCCGACAATCTATTATCTGATCTTAAAGAAGATTCCCAGAATTGCGCAGGTAACAAGAATCTGCATAATCATGAATTTTATAAGAACCTGTGTAGGTGACCAGCCGCGGTTTTTGCGCATGTGGTCGTGAAGAGGGAATCTGATATTTTCGAAAATCTTTATTCTGAAGAAGCGGAGCAATGCAACTTTTAAAAGCCCCATACCGCCGTTTACAAAAATGATTGAACTTGTTGCAAGAATGAGGAACGGGTTTCCGCTTACCATAACACAAACTCCAATAAAAAAACCAAGTGCGCGGCTACCGGCATCGCCCATAAGACATTTACTTGGGAAGGCATTCAGCCATAAATATCCCATTACAACTCCTGCCATTGCAAAAAGCATAATAGCCCAGTTAGCACCCCCCGCAAGATGAGGAAGCAAGAGGTATGCAGAAATATCTTTATGTCCAAGAACAAAGTAGAAAACAGCACCAAGTGTCAAAAGTGCAATCAAAACAAGTGTTGCAGAAAGACCGTCTACACCATCGGTACAGTTAGTTGTGTTTATAGAAGCCCAGAGCATTATTGTGCAGACTATAATATATACAACAGGATTAACTGCAATCAGATTAGAAGTAAAAGGAAGCCAGAAACGAACAATTCCGTCTTCAGAGGCGCCTTTCATTCCATAATATAGAACAAAGGAAGCTGCTACGCTTAAAAGTAAATCAAGTGCGCCCTTAAGATATTCTCCCCAGGATGTAACGCTCCGGTCATCAAGATAACCTGTAAGCATTGTAAACCAGGTAAGTGCAAGAATAGCTCCGCGAACCCAGTTCATAGGAACTACAAGAATACAGATAACTGTAAAGATAGTAATAAAAACAATACCTGCACCGGTCGGTTTTCCTTTTGCAGCTTCTGCATTATCTTTTAATGTAAATTCGCGGCCTCTGTCATGCGGCAGTTTGTCAAAAAATTTTGGAATCAGTTTATATGCAGCAAAGTATCCTGTATAAAGTGCAACAGCTATAAGAACTGCATATGATGAAAGGAGTCTGGCCGGACCCCAGAATTGCTGTAAGTATTGACCTAAGTAATAAATCATAAAAGCCTTCTTTGTATATATTGAACACTAGTTTACCGAAAATCGCAAAGAAAATCAGTAGCTTATGTGCGGCATATTCGTAAAAATAAGTGAAATCAGGTGGTCATTACAAAAATTTATAAATTCTTCATCATTTTGTGTACCACCCGGCTGAATAATTGCTTTAAGTCCAAGCTCTGCCAGCTGTCTTATAGAATCGCAAAGCGGAGTAGGCGAGTCACATACAAGAACATCAGCAAGATTCAATTGCATGTTTTCCGGGTTCTGATTTTTATGGAGCAGGGCTTCAGACAGAGCAACATCAACTGCACGGATCGAAGATTTACAGGCCTGAGAGAGTCCAACAACTATATTGTCCTTTACGAGCACTGCAGAAAAAGATCTGGAACCCATGGAAAGAATTGTACCAAATGCCATTTGATCAGCAATAACTTGTCCTGGTCTTGTTTTTGTCTTAACATCCCAGTGATCAAAAAGAACTTTATCTTTAGTCTGGAAAAGAAGTCCCCCGTTTATAAGTTCCATTTCGTAATCAGAAGTAGAAATTCTTGAAATTGTAATAAGCTGAAGTTTTTTTACAGCCGAAAGAATTTCTTTGGCTTCCTGAGTAAAGCCCGGAGCAACAACTGCCGCAAAGTTTCCTTTTGCTATTTCCTGTGCAGCTGCTTCATCAATAACGGCACTGCTTGCAACTGTGGCACGTTTTACATTTTCGGTATCATAGGTATAAGTATTCTTAAAAGAATTGAGGGTATTCGAAGAAATGCAGGCACCCAGAATTGATTTGTATTTTACAACAATGGTAAAGACTGTACCTGTAAGCGGGGTAAACTGAGTTTCAAAATTATAGCCGTCACAGTTAGTTGTTTTAACCGAAAACTGATTTTTCAGGTTGAGAGACAGCATACAGATTTGTTCCCAGGCAAAAGAAATATCAGAAATTGTATTATAACTCAATTCCTTGCCCTGCTGCTTTTGAAGTGAACCTACAGTTCCAGTACCTCCAGGGAATCGGTAAAGACAGGAACTCTGATGCGGGTTTGTGCCCTTTGGCAGCATATATTGTTTTTCAAAAGGATAAGTCAGGTAGTTTAAGAAGCTTTTCTGAACCTTGTCCGGATTATTCATAAGGATTGAACTTGCAATACCGCCGTCAAATGCCGAAACAAGATTGAGCGCTTTTGCCGCAAGATAGATTCTGAATTCCTTGTCGATGTTGTCTGTACGAAGCTGAATCATTGCTTCCTTGTAATCAGCAGGATCGCAAAGAATCATTACGTTTTCATAATTTAAAAAAGCATTTCGAAGGATTGTTGAAACAAAAAAATTGAAGGGTCTTGTAATGGCTTTGAATTTTTTTTCGGAATTAATATTGTGCAGAGTAGGGTATACATTCATGCAGATGAGTCCGATGTTTCCGCCAGCCTGATTTGCCGGAGAGTTAGGCTCTTCAATAAAAGTAGAAGACATAATCCGTTGAATGAGTCCCGAAGTATCGTTTAAAAAAAGGTTATTTTCTACAAGAGCCTGTTCTTTTACAACAGGAATTTTTGCCTTTTTAAGAATTTCTTCGGTTCTGTTTGCACTAAGAATTGTCCATCCAATGTCCGAAAGAAACTTTGCAAAATCTACAAGGCCTTCTGTGTTATCAACATGAAAAATTGCTTGTTTAATCATAGGTATATTTTAGCAGATTTTTTTAAGAAATACCATTATAATATTTGAAGATAAAGTTAAGGGAAGAAATATGAGAATTGTATTAATCCGCCACGGAGAACCAGATTACGAAAAAGATTGCCTCACAGAGCTTGGACATGAACAGGCAAAAATTGCGGCACAACGGCTTTTAAAAGAAGGAATAGAAGAAATTTATTGTTCGCCGCTTGGAAGAGCCAGACAGACAGCACAACATTTTTCAGAGGCATCTGGAATTAAAAAAATCCAGATTCTTGATTTCATACAGGAAATCCGCTTTGGTCGTGAAGGTGAACTGTATGATAAAAAGTGGAATCCCTGGCTTGGAGTTGATGCACTTGTTAAAAATGGAAAGGATCTTCAAATCCCGCAATGGCGTGAATATCCGGTCTTTAAAGATTCTTTTTCTACAAAAGATTCCGATAAAATTGCAGAAGAAGCAGATAAGTGGCTTAAGACATTAGGCTATGAACGCGAAGGTTTATATTATCGCTGTAAGCGTCAGGACGATAAAGAAAAAACAATTGCCGTTTTCTGTCACGGAGGTTCAAGTACAGCTTTTATGGCGCATGTTTTGAATCAAACTTTTCCATATATGTGTTCTGTCTTATTGCGATATCCCTTTACTACAATTTCTATTTTGAAATTTGATAAAACCCCGGGTAATCTTACATTGCCTGTAATTGAACTTTTGAATGATAACGGACATTTAAAACAAGAACAGGTAAAGGCGCTGTACTAATGGGACAAATTAAAATTATTAAAGGTGACATAACAAAGCTAGTTTGCGATGCAATTGTAAATGCTGCGAATTCCAGCCTGCTAGGTGGCGGAGGCGTTGATGGTGCAATTCATAGGGCAGCAGGCCCCCAGCTTCTGGCTGAATGCCGTACCCTTCATGGCTGCAGAACCGGTGAAGCAAAAATCACAAAGGGCTATAACCTTCCGGCGCAATTTGTGATTCATACTGTGGGGCCGATTTATTATGAACATACTCCAGCCGAGTCGGAGGCGCTTTTGACTTCCTGTTATGAAAACTCCTTGAAGCTTGCAAAAGAAAAAGGGCTTAAAACAATTGCGTTTCCTCTGATTTCTGCTGGTGTTTACGGGTATCCGCAACGAGAGGCCATTAAAGTTGCAGTTGAAACTATGAAGATATACCGGGATGAATTTGAGGAAATTACTTTGGTGCTGTTTGGGGAGAGGGAGTTTGGTTTTGCGAAAGAGGATTATGGGGAGTTTATAAAGTAGATATAAAGGAGGGGAAAGCCTTCCCCTCGCTACAACCGCCTGCGGCGTTTTACGCTACCCCTTCTGCGGGGACACCCCGCAACGCCCCGTGTTTTTGATTAAAATGAAATCTTGTGGAGGGCAGGACTCGGGGTTCCAAGCTCCGCCCTCCATGGCTCCGCTTTCCACCCCGGCTCCGTTCACTTCCGGCGACCTGAACTGAACCCTTTTTTATAGACAAAATTATGCGGCATATTGAGCTCTAAATTCAATAGGGCTCAGGCCGTTTAATCCCATTTTAATACGCTCTGTGTTGTAATATGTAATATATTCAACCAAATCTTTCTTGAATTC
>JAFZLJ010000042.1 GCA_017551545.1 Treponema sp.
CAACAAGTATTCTGCAAAGCGCTCGTTCAAGAAAGCAATCGAACTTGCGATGGAAGAAGGAATCTTAACTGATTATCTTGATCGTAAATCGCGGGAGGTAATTAATATGCTTTGTGCAAAATATAATTACAAAATGGATATAGCAGTAAAGAAACAGGAAGCCTTTGAAGATGGTATGAATGCAGGAATTTCTAAGAAAGCCGAAGAAGACGCAAAAAATTTTATAAAAATGGAAATACTATCCGATGAACAAATTTCACAAGGAACAGGTTTGCCGTTAGAAAGAGTAAAGGAACTTGCTGATGAAATTCGTTAAAACCAAAAGTTTTGCAAAACAAACAATGCTTTGTGCAAAATATAATTACAAAATGGATATAGCGGTAAAGAAACAGGAAGCCTTTGAAGATGGTATGAATGCAGGTCTTCAGAAAAAAACCGAAGAAGACGCCATTGCTTTACTTGCAGAAGGCGATTCTCCCGAAAAAATCTCTCGCTGTCTAAAGATGCCCCTTGAAAAAGTTCTGGAGCTGAAAGAAAAAATTCCGGTGAAGGTGGAATAGTTTTTATTCACATTATTGTTAAAAAGAAAAGCCGTGCTTCGTATTGAAACACAGCTTTATTATTTTTGTTTGTTCGTTTTATTACATTTTTTCTTTTATTACATTACCGTCATTATCACGGTATTCACAGTGCTTTTCATAGAAAGACATTGCACCAAAGTAGAATTGTGAGCCTGCATTAAATGCAAGACTATGTCCCGGATATAAAGGATCTAATCCTTTTGGAATACCAGGAATATAACTCTGCATACCCCAGCACCAAACTTTAGGACCATTTTCTTCTACATCACTTGGTATATTACCGCGCAAAGGCTGGAGGAAGGCTGCTTTATTAATTTCCCATGAAACCCAGTACCATGTTGTTCCAGAGCTTGTCATGGCACGAACTTTATCAAACTGTGCAGTATCCCAAGAAACTGGATATGAAGAAATACTTAATCCACCGCTTGGCAAATCTCCTCCACGAACCCATAACTGCTTATAATTATTCTCTCCACCCACATCGCCAGTTGGAACATTTGTCAGCGTATAAACGCTTCTGTATGCAAATTCATAGGCTGTAACATCTGCTACACCAGTTTTCTTTGCTGTTGCATTAATTCTATAAATATATCCATATTCTGAATCAGTTGCACCAATATTGAATGGATATGATGTTTCTGTTCCAACCTGTGTAAGATTTAAAGCTTTTTTTGTAGACTTTGTATCCTTAGCAGAAATAGTTTCTTTATCAATCTGCTGTCTGTAAACAACACATGTTACAGTAGCTCCCGGAGTTTGGCAATCTGCTTTTACTCCAGTCTGCAAAGGTTGTTCTACTGTAGATCCAGATATAGTTTCACGTTTTTTATTTACACGAACAACAGGAGCTTCAAGTCCAGAATGAGTTATTTTTCTTGTTTCATCAGATGCATTTGGCCTATTCTGTTTATTCTTAACAAGGCTTTCTGGGATTTTTACAGTATATTGTGCACCTTGAACTGGAACACTATAAGAATCACTTAATGTAATTATTAATTTATCATTTGAAACAACTACATAACTACTATTTACAGGAATTATAACCTTATCAGCATCTGCTCCTTTAAGTAATGTTATTAAAGAAGTGTCTGTAGTTTCTGTAGCGTAATTTAACACATACTTTTCTGTAAGGTCTGAATTACCGTTTACATCTGATCCATTTGTTCCAAGAGTATAATAAGATGCAAGACCCGGCTTTTTTAATTTATAATTAGCAAAAGTTTCTTGCGAAATTACAGAAGGAGCCTTGTAACCAGTTGTTTGTTCAAGAGTAATATTTCCTGTTGATTTAGAAATCGTACTCGAGAATGTTATAGTCAGAGTATCTTTACCATTAACTTTAGAAAGATCTGTAGCTGTAACAATAGGACGTCCAGTAACAATCTTTATTGTACGACTATCCAAAAGGTTCTTACCTGAAGGTATTTTTCCTATAATATAATCATTTACAGAAGTACCTTTTTCATCAGTAAATGTTCCATTAATGGCATCTACATTAAGCCCAGTACTTGAATCTCCGTCTACAATAGTATATTTATAGAGCAACTGTGTTGTAGCCGTATTTGCACTTGAATCTAAAACCGCTGTTTTCCCATTATTCATTGTTAGAGTAGAACCAGCGGCAACTTTTACATTCTTACGGAAATTGAGTATTATATTGATTTCTTTTCCTGTAGTATAAGTTCCTGTTGGAACATCTGCAGAAACAGAAGTTATTATGTCACCCTTATCTATTGATACAACTTTACTGTCTGAAATATTATAATTACCGGCAGCATCGGTTACCATAGCTTTTACAGTATATGTTCCATTCTGATCCAGATTTACTGGTTTATCATAATTAATCCAGGTAGTTCCGCCATTTGTAGAATACTGTGTCTTAAAAGCATCAGAAGCAACATTTGTAATCGTAAAGGTAACACCATCATTTTCATAAACACAAATATTTGAGTTAAATCCTGTTATTTCAGGCTTTTCTGGCGTACCTGTATCTACTTTTATTCCGGTAAGCTCTTTGTTATTATAACCTGAATTAAGAGCATTACCAGCGATGTCTTTTATTCCTGCCGTATTATATGTAACACTATTAATAATTAAAGAATCTGACCCAGGGGTATTTTGTCCCTCACCTATTTTGTAAGTAAAGAGAACAGTCTGAGGTCCGGTTTTTATAGTTTTAGTTGATGTCACACTTGTTCCCGTATTAAGATTCAATTTCAGATTTGCAGGAGTTTGTATTTTAACTTCTTCGCTGAAGGTGGCCTGAATAAATATTTCTTTATCTTTATTATATGAGCCTGTATCAGTTATAGCCGTAATAGACTGAATTGTTGGTCTTACAGTATCAACAGTAATTGTTCTGGAACCAGTAAGCTTATTTGCAGAACTTGAAGGTACTGCCATATTATTAACCTGGAATTTTTTGTTATTTACTTCTGATTGCCATTTATTATCATTCAAAGTAATACCGGTTACTTCAAGTGCAGAAATATCATCACCAGCTTGAACTACATAATCAAAAATATGCTGAGTCTCACCATTGCCTGAAGTATAATTAACTGTACGTTTTGTACCAGAAGCAGGTACATTAAGCGTAAGAGAAGGTAAATGATCTGGGGCTTCTGCATCGGTATCAAGATAGGAGAATGTTACAGCCTTATTGAATTCAAGAACTATGTGTATAGTATCCCCGGCTTTAAATGATCCGTCATTTTCCAAAGTAGTAATACGGAGCAATTCAGGATCATTACTACTAACAAAGAAGTTTTCATTAACCTTTGCTTTGTTTCCGGCATAGTCGAGTAACTCCATTGAGATTACGGCTGTTGTAGCATCTGGAGGTGTAATTTTGTCTGATACCCAGGTTCCATCAGCATTCATGGTAATAACTGTACTTGTAATTGTTGAATCACCTTCCCAAGTAAAAGTTAAAGCACCACGTCTTGACTTGTTTGACCAGATGTCTGTAGAATTGTCGCTCCAGGTACCTGAAAGCTGAACTTTATCTGTAATTGCATTATTTGAATCTCTATTATAAGGAGTAAGCATCTTTGCTTTTTTGTTTGTATTGTAGTCTATAAAATCAATAGACTCTTTTTTTGTATTCCAGTTATTATTCTTTTTTTCAAAGACATCAAGATTTGTTATTGCAATTTCAGGTGCATGGGTATCACCAGCCCAGGTAAAGGAATCAATATTGGCACACCCCTTATCGTTTTCTGTAGCACCCATATCTACAGCCATAATTAAGAAGGTCTGCGTTTTAAGATGTTCTGTTGTTCCATTAATTCCAAAATCTGAGAAAATATTAAAGTCTTTTGTAAAGGTTTTCTTAACAATACCCGGAGTATCAGATACCGCATCTGTTAATGGAAGAAGCCATATTTTGTTTCCATTATCATCAACGTTTCCATTTTCCGTAGCTTTATTCCATTGGTCATAATCACTGTTATAATAATTGATGATTGTATCGGCATCTGTTCCTTCTTTAATTCTTGCAAGGCAAAGCTTACTAATACCACCATCATCAGTTACATAGCCGTTTATGTTTACATCTCCGTTTGCATCACCAAACATTGTTTGTGTTGTGTCTGTTGAGATAAAAATATTTGGAGGGTTAATATCGGTTACAGCCATATAGCGTGTAATTTTCTGTGAAGTCTTTCCATTTACATCTTCACACCAGCACTCAATCCTAAAATCACAGTTTGTTCCAAGAGCATTAACAGACCAGGCCTTGTATTTTGGATAATTTTCGCTGCTCAAATCATATTCATATGAACCAACCGCAGTAGTCTCAGAATTTTTATACACCTTAATGACAAGTTTTCTTATACCGTCATCATCATAAGACTGCCCCTGTAATGCACAGTTTGGATATACAGAAACTTTGTTTGCAGAACTATTACCTCCAAAGTCTGCAACAACCCAAGGCTCATCAGCATTGTTCCAGTAGGTAAACCAGCCGTGACATCTTTTATCAACATTACCTGCCTGGTCATGACTTTCGGTAACTATTCGTACTATTTTCGGCTCAGTTGTATCTGCATAGCCGGGAACATCACTTAATTTAAATTTTGCAGTCCAATTACGAAGATTATCGCCGACTACCTCTTTTTTGAGTAAATAGCCTTCATCATATCCGTCTAAACTGTCTGTAGTTTTGTCATCAAGGTATACAAAAAGTTTATCAAGTTTACCCTCTTCTTTTTGAGAACCTGAAACTTCAAATTCGCCGTTTATCAGGTTTGCAAGTACGTTGTTATTCTTTAAGGTATAAGTTGCTGCTGTTGCCTGAATTGAACCATAATTCTTAACTGTGACAGGACTTATTAAGGAAACAACAGGGTCTGTAGTATCTACAGTAACAGATCGCTCATCTTTTGAACCTTTGCTCTCGTTGCCAAGTTGATCGTAAACCTGTGTTGTGATCATAAATTCTGTTCCGTTTACAACCTGTGATGGGTCCAGGTTATAGGTTAAAGACCAATTCAAACTGCGGCTTGAACCACTAATTGAACAAAGAGATGAATCATAGTCTACCCAGTTTGTAGTACTTACATCATAATACTGCCATTTATTACCTTCTATACGGAACTTATAACTGTTATCATCAGTAGGATTATCAAGCGGTTCAATTGCAAGAGTTAAGGCTGTTACGCCTGTATCATCCGTTGCAACACCCTGTACTGTAAATGTGCGTAAAATAAAACCTGTATTTTCAGGATTAGAAACTGATACAGAAGGAGCCTTCATGTCTACAGCTTCACCAAGTCCAACTTCGCAGGAAGTAAAAAGAAAGAGGAAAGCAACTGCTAATAAATTTAATACTGTTATTATTTTTTTCATAATTTTTCTCATACTTTTTTACCTCCCATTACCAATAGTTCATAGCCGTTATATAAGTTGCACAACCATAACTGTTCAAAGGATATATTCGTGAGTGGTTTGCATTACAGAGCAATATTGCCCAATCTTCAGAAACAATTTCATAAGAAACGAATACCCATTGAGTTCTTGTATTACCATTTACTGCATAACAGTTCTTAGAATATCGTCCAGCATTTGTCGAATCATTTTCGTCGGTAGCATCCTTTAGAGGGAAGCCAAAAACACAAGACTGACCGCCCGGAGCCGTACCGCCTTCTACATTTATAATTCGTGTTTGAGCACTAGCTGTATAATAAACTACAGTCTTAAAGATTCCTTCATATCCGTTAGCAGAATCTGTAAATCCTGTTTTTGTTGCATAAGCGGTAATATAATCTTTTCTTGCATTAGTATAGTTACCATCGCCTACAATGATATCGCTGTTTGCAGTATAAGTCTGGGTACCACGCTTATTGATGTTTGCTGCTGTAATATCATCCAAAATCTGTCTTGTATATCTGTTGGCGCCGTTAGTTTGTGCTACACCATTATTATCAAACCTATACTCAGTTCCACCATTTGCATTATAAGCCACACCCGCAGGAGCCGTTGTTGTCCAGGCTGTTCCGTCTATTCCAAGTTTAGAATACTTAATTGTTACACCAGGAGTTTCACAGTCTATACGTGCACGGCAATAACCTGTTGGGGCAATTTTTGCAGCAGTATTATTTGCAGGGTTAGCATTCTTATATTTGCCTTGATTTTCAGTAATATCTGTAAAGTCAGTACCATCTGCGTTAGGTTCATGTGCACCCCAACCATGAGTATAGCGGTCTACACGAACAACAGGCTGTGCTACATTATTGCTCCATAAAGAATAAGTGTCCGTACTTCCCGTAACATTCATTCCTTTATAGAAGTTTTCTGCGTTATCACGGAAGGCAGTAGCTGGAATAATAAGCTCCCATTCACGACCATCTTCTATTGCCTCTGCAAAGGTAATCTCTACTGTATTTCCTGTAACTTTAACATAATCAGAAGCTACATCCACTTTATGCTGGTGATAACCTACACTTTCAAGAGCAGCACGAATCTGAGCAACAGTAACAGTAAAGGTTCCTTCTTGAGTTCCATCGTTAAGTGTAGCTGAACCATCGTAAAGTCCAAGTTCATAAGCAAGTACAAACTTAGTATCAGTATCTGGAACATAATTTGACCCCTTAACCTTAAGACCATGTGTAATTCGTCTGTATGGACCTACTTCTATACCGGTTCGTCCGTGTTTCAAGTCATCACCATCGCTACCAAGTTTTCTTACAATTGCTTTGTTTGTTGCACTCATCTGATTATAATATTTTAAGAATTCTTCATTTGTCATTACAGCAGGAATAGCCCAATTACCCTTGCGCTGTAGAATAATTGTACCAGTTTCTTTGAATACATCTTCACTAAAGGTCAATGTAATTTTAAAGCTGCCGGAAGAATTGTTTGTCATTGAAGCAATGCCTCCATTAGCAGGGGTATATCCGGAAACCGTTGGAGCAACACCATCAAGAATAATTCCTTCACGATTACCACCGTCATCTGCAGCCAGGAAGGTACAGTTAGATGGCGTAAGTTTTTTAGGAGTTGTTTCAAAATTAGGAACATTATTAAATGAATCTTTTACACTGTCTGCAAAAATGATTTCTGTTACTACAATTCCTTCAAAATCATCAGATGCTTGTGTTGGATATGTAAAAGTAAACTTTGAGCCCTTTCCACCAGAAGGAACGGAAGCTAAATTACGGGTCTTTGTAACTGTCGAAGTTTTATTTGTAAATTTAAGCTGGATGTCTGTTACGGCAGAAACAAGAATATCATCACTAAAATCAAGAACAAAAGGAATCTCACTTCCACTTCCATAAACACCATCTGCAACATCTACTGTAAAGTTTGTTACAGATGGGAAGCTTGCATCAATTGTTACTTTTCGAGCTCCAGATTTTCCTGATTCATTTCCTGCCTGGTCAGTCTGATATACTCTAATATCATGCTCTCCATCCCCCAAAACCGGGCGGTTGCTGTCATTGTAAACATCCCATGAAACACCACCATCTGTAGAATAATAGGCTGTCGCACCTGTTTCTATACTAGTAAGTATAATTGTTTTTGTTGTATTATAAGTACCAGCTGCAGGAGCAGAAATACCCGGAGTTGGAGGTTTGCCACAATCTATAATTACATTAGAATTTCCTGTAGTTGTGTTTTGTGTAAGGTCAAGAATATTTCCTGCCTCATCTTTAATATACTGTTTATCTGTTGCAGAAAAACTGTTGCCAAGATCATATGTAATTGTTCCCTGAGGAGAATTGGAAGCTACGGTATATGCGAAATAAAGTTTATTTCCGTCCATCTTCTGAAACTTGAAGTTTACACTTGTTGAACCGGCTTTTAGCAGAAGTTTAGGACTACCTGAAACAAGGACAGGCTCAGACATTGTAAGTTCAGCAGTTATTTTTTTATCTACTGTACAATAATCATTTGTATCATCTGCAGAAATATTAATGCCATTTATTTTTGGTGATTTACCATCAAGCTTTATAGTTTTGCCTCCAAAATCCTTGTCTGCAAGACTAATAGCGGTATAAATATTTCCTTCACCAAGTTCTGTAGCACAAATTGTTGCTCCGTTTGCAAGTACATTTTCAGATGCTATTTCAAACCCCTCGCAAATAAGTTTATCAGAACTTGCTCCAACAGGAACTGTAAAAGTAAATGTAAAGGCATTTGACATGTCCCCACTTTTGTAAGTTGCATATTTCGGTGTAGCATCAGAATCAGAATATTTTAAAACAAGACGAGGGTTTGAACTACCACCCTTCTTTACCTGTTTTGAGAAAGAAACCTTTATCTGTAAAACATCACCTGCTTTATAAATTCCATCATTTTTATTTATGGTAATGGAATTAATTACCGGCTTAGGACTAAGAATAACAGAACGCATATCTTCACCCAAGCCACCGTTTCCAAGAATATCTGTTGCATAGAAGGTAAAGGTTGGCTGAGCTTCAATTTTAGCCCATGTATCAAGAGTTGCTTTTGGAATCGTAAGACTTGCATAACCGTCATCACCGACAGTAAGCTTACTGCCATCTGTCTGAGCAACATTGTATTCATAGGTTTTAGTACTATTAGCTGAATCACCAATTTTTGTTGTAATTTTATACTTATTGGTCTGCATTCCTATTCCGGAATTTTTATAGCCTCTAAACTTTATAACAAGATCGTCTACTGTATAGTCATGTACTTTGAGTTCTGTGTCAGGTTCTACAATTTCAATTAATGGAGTTCCTGAGTCTCCGTCAAGAATGAAAGGTTTATAAATTTCATTTCCATCTGTATCTACAAGAAGAATCTCAAAGAACTTTGAATTGTTTGCAGTTGATTTTCCAGACGCATCCTTAAAATCACTAAATAGATCCATTTCAATTTCAAAGTCCTGATGATTCCATCCACTGCTCATATCTGTACCAGTAATTTTCTGATACCAGATTACTTCCCCTGTTGACAATACTTTTTTGGCTGTTGTATCAGAAGCATATTGCGCTAAAAGTGCTTTTGCCTTTTGTTCACGGCTTGTACTTGTATCCGGCTCATAAACAATTTTTATGTAATTAGAACCTTTTGTATCAAGACTGTATCCTTTGAAAGAAAAGAACTGTCCTGAATCCGGATGATTGGTAGTTCCCATTGTTGGAGTTTCATTTTCGGTTGGTGACTCAACAAAAAGCATAGGCTTATTTGAATCGGTTACTTCAACAGGGATTACCCTTGCATTCCATTTATTATTTTTATCTTTAGCGGCTGCCAGAAGATACATTTGCTTAGGAATGTTTGGAGCTGTTATTGTTTTTGGATAATCTGTTATAGAAGATGCAAAAACCTCTGAAACTACAGATTCTCCATTTGCTTCGTCGGGGTTCTGGAAAGCAGATTTATTACCAGAAGCCAGATTTGATTTTAATGTTTCTACATAAGTTTCTGGTGTACCATTAATACTGTTCTTTAATGCACAGTAAACTTCAAGCAGACCATCATCATCAAAAAAATCTACAGGAATAGAAGAACCTACGCTAGCCCTGATTTTCCCATTCTCAACAGTAATCTGCTGAACTCCAGGGTAATCACTTTCAGGATACCACAGAATATACTTTTCTGTATCTACGGTATGTTCATTATAATGTACAGGGTCATCATTATCTTTTGCATAATATTCTACGCGAAGATAATGCTTTCCTGAATTAAGAGAAGCCTTTTTGTTTTTCAATTCATTATGTGTAAAAGAAAACTCTGGAGAATAGATTGATTTACCTTCTCCAACATAATTAGCGGCACCTTCTGTAACAACTTTTGTTTTTTCTATAATAAGATTATTATCTTCATAAAGTCTTACAGTAATTGTATCTATACCCATGGCATCATAAAAACTACCATAAAGAGTGAACTCTTCATTTTGTGGATAATTCTTATTGCGTGAAAGATTAAAATCAAGAGCTTGCAGAAATTCCTTTGTTTCAAGCTGAGTTTGAATTGCATTACCACGGTCTACATACCAGGATTTCGCTACAGGAGCATTCTGATCTACAAGCAGGGTAATTGAACGGGCAGAATGAGTAGATGAATTATGTTTAGCATCTATGGCTTCACAAAGGAAAGTAACTTCACCCTCCTGTTCAGGAGTAAGTTCAAGATCAATTCTCCAATTTTCACCATCTATGATAGCATTTCCAAAAAAATAACCAGTTTCTTTATCGGTTACAGCAACACGTTCAACTTTGACATTATCTGTACAGGTTCCTGAAATCGTAAAAGCAAGCTGCTGATAGGAGAACTTTTCCGGTGAGGTAATAGTAAGCACAGGCGCTTCAAGGTCAACAGCCGTTCCCATACCAACTTCACAAGAAGTAAATACTAATGAAAATACAAACAGAAATGATAAAACTACATTAAAGATCTTTCCTTTTTTCATAATCCACCTTTTTTTTTAACTACAATTATGGCATTTTATACAATACTACAACATAAATGATACCACAGATTTGGAAATTTGCAATAAATTTCTATTCATTATATAGAAGTGGTAATACAAAGTTGATTTTATAGAAAAAAGTTGGCTGTTAGAATACAATCATGAAACTTAGGTTAAAATACTGTCTTCCAACCTTTAGGGAACCCCATAACTGAAAGTTGTTTTGATGTTACATGTCTTAGAATCTTTTTTAACTTTCGTTCAAACTTATACTCTGGGGCACAAATTGAAAGCATGTTTTTTATAATACAAATTGATGCATAGACTTTTGTGTTATTTTGCCAATTCATTACAAAAGAAACATCGTTACATTTTATCAAAGGTGTTGCTTTATATGGTAATACTCTGCTAAAAAGTCGTGAATGATGAGCACATATGTTTCTGATTGTGTTTACATTTTTTAACCAGTTAGAAAAAATCGGATAATCTTTGCGGTCTGTAATATGCCAGTAATTACAGATTGCATTCTTTCCTATATCTTTTATTTTTATATTTTCAAAATAGCGGGAAAGAGAACCAAAGGTTGTTGTTTCAAAAATCATCCAAGCTGGAGGCTCTTTAGTAGTATCATATGTAGTTTTGTAATGATTAACAAATAAATCACTTGAACGATTCCAATTTTTAAGAAGATCGTTATGATCGGCTTTTAGTTTTGAAGAATCTCGAAATATATTTGTATCACTATACCAATTGGCTCCATGCACAATGGACATTTGATATATTAATTGTGTGCGTAAGGTAATTTCGATTAAACCTATTGCTTCAAATAAAAGATGTCGAAGTGAAGCATCAAGTTCATAATCAGATTTTATATACTTCCAGGCATTTTTGATAATAAATTGATTATTATTTTGTTTATCTTGATAAGGAAAAGAATACCCTGAAATTCTATAATAACTAGTTCTTTCTAATTCTTTTTGAAGGACATCTTCTTTTATACCAGAAAGATTTCTACTATAAAGGAGTTTTGCCTGGTCATAAATTGTTAATGCAGGTTTATTATAAATCGGTTTGGCCACAGAAAACTCCTTTAAAAAAAAATAACCCCGCATGGGTCACTGCAGAAGCAAGTGCGCGGGGGCTTGTTAATTTAAATATAATATTGAAATTGTTGACTGTCAAGTAATTTTTATAGAAACTTTAGTAAAAAAAAAACTGTTACAAAAAAAATGTTGAAATCCGGGCTTTTCTGAATTATAGTAAAAGAAACAGGAGATCATAAAATGAAAACAGTAGCAGTTTTTTTTGCAGATGGATTTGAAGATATTGAAGCATTGAGCCCGGTTGATTATATGCGCAGGGCCGAAATTAATGTTATTACGGTTGGAGTAAAGGGAACTCCTTTTAATGACACTATGATTGTTACAAGCTCGCACAAAGTTCCTATGATTATGGATATGTCGCTTGATGCTTTTCTTGCTGAATATGGCGAAAACCTTCCTGATTGTGTTTGCTGCCCGGGTGGAGGTCTTGGAGCGCAGAATCTTTCTAAAAACGAAGCGCTTCTTGCTTACCTTGAAAAATGTAATGCTGCCGGAAAGCTTGTAAGTGCAATTTGCGCCTCCCCTGCTGTTGTGCTTGGAAAAACTGATATTCTTGCAGGCAAAAAATGGACCTGCTACCCCGAAATGCAGGATAATGCTAAGTCTGAGTATCTTGGCGGATATTCTAATCAGGTATTTATTACAGACGGAAACCTTGTAACTTCACGCGGACCTGGAGCAAGCGAACAGTTTGCAATGGAGCTTGTACGCATCCTTGCAGGCCAGGATGTGCATGACAAGATTCATGCGGGAGCACAACAGAGATAGCGGCCCTTCGACAGGCTCAGGGACCGTTCTTTTAGAAAGTAACTAAATTATCTGTTTTCAAAGTTGCAGTTTCGGCATCTTCCATAAGAACTTTGAAGGTGCTTTCTGCAACTTGTGTTGCATACTGCTGCTTATCTATTGTCTGAACAGCCTTTACAGACCAGGTATATTCACCGTTTTCGGAAACAAGACTAAGATCATTTGAAGACAAGGTAAACTTGTTTGTATTTATTGTTTTTGAAACAAGTGTTTTTCCTGATGAATCTTTAATTACAAATTCATAACTCTTTGCGCCATCAATCTTCTGCCAGTTAAAGTCAATTTTTGGAATGAGGGCATCAAAGTCGTCTTCTGTATAAACTTTACCCTGAGCAGGAGAATTAAGAACCGGTGTAGACTGTGTGAATTGATTCTTAATCAGCTCAAAGGCTCTTGCTTCTTCTTCTGCAGCACGGGCAGCGGCTTCTTCTGCGGCAAGAGCAGCTGCTTCATCGGCCTTACGCTTTTCTTCTGCCTGTTTGCGTTCCTCTTCTGCTTTGCGAGTCTCTTCAGCCTTACGAGCTTCTTCAGCCTTACGTGCTTCTTCAGCCTTACGTGCTTCTTCAGCCTTACGTGCTTCTTCGGCTTTTCGTGCTTCTTCGGCTTTTCGTGCTTCTTCGGCTTTTCGTGCTTCTTCCGCTTTTCGTGCTTCTTCCGCTTTTCGTGCTTCTTCCGCTTTTCGTGCTTCTTCAGCCTTACGAGCCTCTTCTGCTTTACGGGCTTCCTCTGCCTTGCGTTTTTCTTCAGCCTTTCTTGCTTCTTCTGCCTTTCTTGCTTCTTCTGCCTTACGCTTTTCTTCGGCTATGCGGGCTTCCTCTGCTTTACGGGCCTCTTCTGCCTTGCGTTCTTCTTCAAGACGTTTTTCTTCTGCTATACGAGCTTCTTCATCTGTCTTACCTGAACGCAAGTTTCTTATTTCATCAATCTTTTCCTGAGCTTCTTCCTCTTTCTGCTGTTCCAGCTGCTCCTGCTCTATGGCCTGCTGCTCAAGCTGTTCCTGTTCAAATTCCTGTGAAAGCTCCTGACGAGCCGGCTTTAATTCTGCAACAGTTTCTTCCTGCTGCTTTGTCTGTTCTGCCTGAGTTTCCTGAACAGCTTCTTCAATTTCGGCAGCGCGTTCTTTTCCATATACTGCTGTAAGTGCATTCTTAAGGCTCTTTTCTTCTGGATTATGAACAAGAATCATACCCTGTGGATAATTAACAGTAGCAGAGAAATTCTGGTCTGAAGGAAGTGCACGCCAGTAAAGAACTTCATCAGGCATTGCAAATCCAAGAAGTACAGAACCTTTTCTGTCTGCGCTTGATAAATATTCTGTATCTACAACAGGGTAGAAATTTGAATTATAAGAGAATTCAACCTTTATGCTGTTTATGTTTGTCCAATAGAATGGAATTGTTTCTTTTGTCTGTTTGTTCTGAGCAATTGAATAAGATGCAGAAGGAACAAGAACGGTAAATCCTGCAGTCTTTTGTGTTGATGTTTGTGCAGGTTTCTTTTCTGCTTCTGGTTCTGCAGTAACTATAGGTTTTCCGGTAACTTTTTCCGAAACTGTATTTGCTGTATTTTTTGTTGCTGTAACTGTTTTCTTAACTGCAGTCTTAACAGAAGCAGGGACAACAGAATCATCGGCTTTAAGTTCAACTGTTTCGGCTACAACCTGAACAGATTTAACTTCGCCGGCACCAATTTCAACTTTTGAAGGAGCAGCACCTTTGGCAGCTGTTTCCGGAGCTTCTTCGCCGTGAACCTTTCCCGAAGAAACATAAATTGTTGCTGTCTGTTTTCCGTCATCACCTATCTGACTAGCCATGCTGAACAGCGCAGTTGTATTTTTTTCAAGAGTATAAATATTGTCGCCAATACGGATTCTTAAATCTTCTGTGCGGGAACCAGACTTAAGAGAAACGGAACCACTGATAAAATGAAGAAGCTTATCATCCCCTACTTTCATCATTGAGTTGGCATAAATATCGGCCATTCCGGTTTTAATCTGTTCAAGCTCCTGATCGTCATATACTACATGCGAAATGTTTCCTTCTTCATCATTTACGCTGTAATTTGTATCTTTAAAAATCAACTGAGCTTCTGATAAATCTTCTGTAAGAATATAGTCGCCCTTGTAAATTATACTTTGAAGCTTTAAGTATTCCCAAACATTTTCGTGCTGGAGTCGGCGGCGCGGAGATTTTTTCTTAAAGGTAATTGTTCCAACTGGAGTGTCTGTGTCGTTTGCCAGAGAAGCATAAATAAGATTTTTAAAGCAATACAATGAAGCAGCAATTCCAGCGAGACATATTATAATTATAAGAAGGTCGGTAAAGAAATGTCGCTTTCTGCGGCTGGCGTTTCTATTTTCCGATCTTGTACTTCTTTTCTTCTTCATCAGTATTTACCTTATCGAGTTCAGGCTCATCCCAGCCAAGGAATTCACGAAGCTTGTGAATATCCTTTGGTCCTTTTATTCCTTTTGCATTTACAACGGCGTACATCTTAATTGGGTCTGTCTTTCCCTTTACATGAACACCAGGCATTTCTTCTGCTATGATTTTATCTTTTACCAGAAGGTATGTATTTTCTGTAATCAAAATATCTGTGGCAAATGGTTTGTTCAAAGCTTCTGTACGGCTTGCAAGGTTTACAGTATCACCAATTACTGTGTAGTTCATGTGGTCTTCGGAACCAATCTGACCGGCTACAATAGGGCCGCTGTTTATACCACAACCAATCTTAATTGGGTTACGTCCGTTCTTAATCTGATTTTCATTAAAGTGATAAAGAGCAATACGCATCATAAGTGCGGCTTTTACTGCAGCCCAGGCATCTTCTTCTGGAGAACCATTTGTTGTAGCTGCACCCCACACTGCCATTACGGCATCACCAATAAACTTATCTACAATTCCGTTTGTTCTGTTTACACAATCTACCATGCGTGTAAAATAATCATTCAAAAATTCTACAACTTCTGGCGCTGTCATTTTTTCACTCATTGCTGTAAATGACCTTATATCGCTTAAGAATACTGTTGCATTTTTATCTTCACCACCAAGACTAAGCTGACCACTTGCTGCCTTTTCTGCAATATCTTTATTTACGAATTTTGTAAATGTAGACATGAGTCGGTTTCGTTCTGCAAGACCACCTGCCATGTTTGTGAATCGGTCAGAAAGGAAACCAATTTCATCTTTTGTTCTAGGACGAAGATGAATGTCATAGTCACCGCGGTCAATTCTGTTAGTTGCATCTACAAGGTCTTCTATTGGATTTGTAAGAGAACGGCTGAAGAAACGGATAATCAAAATTGCAAGGAAGAATACTGCAAACGAAACTGCAATAATTCTAAGGGCTGTAAGATTGATTGCCTTAAGAATTGATGACTCCGAAGTAAGAGTGATTACCGAACAGGTATTATCAAGAATATTTTTGCGGATATAAATCCAGCGGTTATTCTGAGAATCTTTATAAATATATTCTGTTCCGCTGTAATCAAGAATTTCCTGAACTGTTTCAAAAGAAGGAACAAGTCCTGCGTCTAAAAATTCCTGATTATCTTCATATATAAGAGGTTCGCCTACTGCATTTACTATATAAGTTGAGTTTGAATTTTTAAAGCATGTTTCTTTAATGCTTTCTGCATTATATGCTACACATACAAGTTCGTTGTTATTCTTAAAGAAGGTTCCCAAAGTGTAAGGCACTCCGAACGAAGCAGACAAATCTTTTATTACAACTGTACCTGCCTTTACTTTATCTGAAACTGCGCGGTTCGAAGCAATCCATGATTCAATTATTTTCTGACCGCCTGTTACTAATTCAGAAAAAGCTGCAGACGCTTTATAGCCGTTGCTCTGTGAATAAACAAAATAGATGTCTGTATTTGACTGGCAAAGCTCATTAAAAAAGTATTCGGCTTCTTCTTCGTAGTGGTTATCGTCTTTGATTACATAAAGTACATTAAGATAATTATTTGCGTCTCCCTGAATGTTCTGGAGCTGAAGCTGTACTGCATTTGCTGTTGTTTCGTTTATGGAATTTGTATTTGACTTTGCATTTACACCCTGATCTTTTGCAAACAAAACATATACAAGTGCAACTGTAGTTCCAAGTACAAAAATTACAAGGCTGGCAAAAATTGCACCAAGCTTAACGCCAATAGGATGTTTTACCTTAAAGCTTTTTTTCATTTTCCGATTTTTTTTCATTGTACAACCTCAAAATCAAAGAACGTTACATCGTTCCATGCACCATCGCATTCCGGCATGATGCAGAACATTTTCAGATTATCTATATCAAGTTTTTTCAGACTTGAATAACTGTATTTTCTCATTTTCTTATACGGAATTTCTATTTTAGTAACCTTATTCTTCTGTGTCTTGAATGTGTAATAGAAATATCCGCCGCCTTGGGTAGTAAGTACAAGTGTATACTTTCTGCCGTCGCCGTTTACTTTAAATGTAAGCTTGTTTCCGCTCTTTAAATAAGCAAGTGCTTCGTCCGGAGTTTCCTGATTAATCCAGGTATCAAGCTCGCTCTTGAACCATCTGTATGCAAAACCTGTGATTCTTATTCCAAGATCATATCGGTCATCGTGATATACAGAAACATTTTCAATATCAAGATTATTCAAAGGAACCCAGTTTTCTTCATCATCAAGCGAAGTTTCAAAAGCGCCCTTGAACAAAGCACCATTTCTATAGTGTACTGTTGCAGAACAATTAAGAAGACCGGAAAGATCGCGTTCAGTTGTATCATCAGGATTCCAGCAAAGAATAATATTCTGACCGTTTGTCCAGCCGGCGAAGGCACCTGTCTGAACTACAGTAGTTCTATATGGAAGATACAATTCACCAACCTGAGTATCTTCTGCAAATGCACCGTTCTTTATTGTAAGAGGTGGGTCGCTTTCCTGGTAGAAGACTCTGTCAAAACCAACTCTTGTAAGGTTTTCACAGTTTCTGAAGGCATTTTCTTCTATAACCTGTACAGATTGAGCAATTTCGACTATTTCAATTTTTTTATAGTTTTCAAGGCCTGTTACCGATTCGCAGTCTAAAACAGTTACAAAGTCTACATTAGAATCTGGACTTATATAAGTCTTAATATCTACAGCGCCTTCTTTTGAAATTTTTGCCTGGCGGGTAAGGACTTTACGTTTGAACTTGAATGACCTGAGCGGGAATGAGAAACCTACAGAAACAGAATCTGTAAAGTATGGAGTTTCGCTGAACATATCATTCATGAAAAGATTGTATTTTACATCAAGAACAACAAACAGGCTTACACCAAGCTGGGCTATTCCGTAGATGGTGTCTTTGGAAGAGAACGTTTTATATGCCTCAAAGATATTGTTTACTTCGTCTTTACGAGATACACCAAGCTGACCAAGTCCTATATTAAGATACGGAGAAAAATAATTGTTTGGAATTGAGAATCTTAAAAGGCCATAAATGGCAAGAATATCATCAAAATCTTCTGGCATCATTCTGTATTCAGTGCCGTATGTAAAACCAAAATATCCATTATTGAATATGTCAAATTCAAGATTGAAAACTATATTAGCGTCTTTTGGCATTGAAAGGTCCAGACGCATGTTGTTAAAGATGCTTGGCAAGCGTTTTGTCATTTTTACTTTGTTATCAAAGAATTCGATTGTACCAGCATCTGAAGAATCCATTGTTATCTGAGTATCTGTATTTATTGGGCGGAAGAAAACCTGCTCAACTGTACTTGGACTCATTTTGGTCATAGAAAGCTTAAGGGTATTATCTATTTCGCAATAAATTACATCGGTACCAAGATAGTCTTCAATTAAAAGTGCGTACCGTGCAATTGTAAGCTGGTCTGGAGTAAGTGTACCAGTAAGTTTTTTTCCGTTTGAATCTAGTGTAAGTTCAACCTTCTTGTTTGAATCTATTGATTCATCATATTCAGAAACAAGTGTGTATTTTTTACTGCTTGAAAAAACTTCATCCTGCAAAGTTACATCTACATATTCAGTTCGCTTGTTATATTTTGTTTTGAGTGTTTTTACCTGTTTTGTGTAATCATTATTAAACGGCCGCTTTACAAGACACAGGAATTTTGAAGAAGAGCCGTCCCAGTTTTTGGCTACAATATTATAATAACCTGTTCTGAGTGCTTCTGTAGAAAATTCAAGAGTTACAAGCGACTTTGAATCTTCTTTCTTTTCTGAACCTACAATCTGAGCATAAACGCGGGCACGTTCAAGGTTTGCTTCAAACGGATAAGCATAAACTCCTTTTGCAGGTTCAAGATAAATTTCTGTTGAAGAGTTTACTCCGCTTGCAAGAACTGAACACTGATAGGTTGCAGTATTTAGAACATTAATGCAGTTTACGCTGTAGTGTTCGTCAATTTCAAAGCCTTTGTCTGGAGTAATCTGTACTAAACTATTTTCAAGAACAAGGATATCTAAAGAATCGCTGTTGTTTCCGGGATTCCTGACTTCGAGGGAATAGTATCCCGGGGCAAGCTGCAATTCATCATAAGAAACAACTACTGAATATTCCTTTGAGTTTCTGTAAAGAATCTTTAGTTTTTGTTCCTTGCGTTCGTCGTCTAAATTAACAAAGGCTTCCCCTTCTCCTTCGTCTTTTGGAATAAGATAAAATTCTGTTCTTGGTGAAAATATATTATGGCCCTTAACAAGAATTGTATTTGTACCATAATTTTCCGGTGACTTTATGTAGTTTTGAAAATCGGGATTACTTGCTTTGAGCGATTCATCTACTTCTGTTTTGCTTAAATATAAAACAGGAACTTTCCATACGGTGCTTTTTGTAAATGTGTTTTTATTAAGATATGGAATGTTTTCTTCAAGAATCTTAAACTGAACCCAGTCCGAAGCTTTACTTTTGCGTCCCATTAAGTTATAGGAACAGATTGAAACTCTGTAGACACCTGGAGTAAAAAGAACTTCAATTTCTGTTTCTTTTGTTTTGATTTCTTTATAATCTATCCAGATGTCCTGGGCACCGTCATACTTGTCTATTGTTACGCCGTACTGCTTTGCCTTTGCAACAGGCTCCCACGAAAAAGTTTCATATTGCTCATTTATCTCTTCCTGCGCTGAAAGAGGGAGAAAAAGTGAAACTAAAAATAAGCAGAAGAAAAACTTTTTCATTGAGCCTGTGTGCTCCCCTTATTTTTTAGGTGGGCGGGCAATTACCTTTGCAATGTTAGGGCGTTTTACCAGGTCGCCTTTTAAACCTTCTTCACGGGCCTTGTTTACATAGTTAGGATCCTGGAAAGAATACTTAAAGTTTGTGTGAACATCGTAAGTTCCCTTCATAAGAGCGTAAGCATCTTCTGTCATTACAAGCTCTTCGTCTGTTGGAATTACGAAAATCTTTGTTTCTGAATCGTCGGCACTGATGCAGGTTTCTGCGTTACCAGTGAATGACCATTCGTTTTTCTGTTCGTCAATCTTGATTCCGTATTTTTCAAGACCAGAACAAGCCTTACCACGAGTGATTGGTCCGCGCTCACCTACGCCTGCTGTCCATACGATTGCGTCTACATGACCAAGTTCTGCCATGAATGCACCAATGTATTTTTTAATGCGGAGTGCTTCCATATCAATAGAAAGCTGACAGAGCTTGTCGCCCTTTGCTGCATCAATTTCAATATCGCGGCGGTCTGAGTACTTACCTGTAATACCAAGACATCCGCACTTCTTGTTGAGTGCTGTATCCATTTCGTCTGCTGTCATGCCTGTCTTTCTCATAATGTAGAATGGAAGAGCCGGGTCAAGGTCACCTGAACGTGTACCCATTACAAGACCTTCAAGAGGTGTAATACCCATTGTTGTATCGTAGCAAACACCGTTCTTAACGGCACACATTGATGAACCGTTACCGATGTGACAGATAATAAGGTTTGTATCTTTTGGATCTTTTCCAAGAAGTACTGCTGCACGTTTTGCTGTATAAAGGAAAGATGTTCCGTGGAAACCGTAGCGGCGTGCTGCATATTTTTCGTACCATTCGCGTGGAATAGCATACTGGAAAGTTTCTTCTGGCATTGTCTGGTGCCATGCTGTATCCATAATTGCTGAATGAGGGATATTTGGCATAACCTTCTGAGCAGCTTCAATACCCATAATGTTTGCAGGCATGTGAAGTGGTCCAAGGTCAATTACTTCGCGGAAGCCGTCAAGAACTTCTGGAGTAATAAGTACAGACTTTGTAAATTTTTCACCACCATGAAGTACGCGGTGTCCTACGGCACTAATTTCGTCCATAGATTTGATTACACCAACTTCCGGGTCTGTAATTTCTTTAATAATTAATTCAATTGCTTCTTTGTGAGTTGGACAAGGGCTTTCGATTTCTGTTTTCTGTCCCTTTGCCTTGTGAGTAATGCAGCTTCCTTCAATTCCGATGCGTTCTACAACACCGTTAGCCATTACTTCTTTGTTGTCCCAGTCATAAACCTGGTACTTTGCACTAGATGAACCACAGTTCAATGTAAGAATTACCATAAAAATCCTCTATATAATATAATTTTATTGTCCAAAATTATAATTGTTTATGAACATTTGTTCAATTATTGAGATGTCCGGGTCAAGCCCGAACATGACACAATCTCTATTCTGTGTCATTGCCGTGCTTGACACGGCAATCTATTTCATAACCACATTAGGAACGGTTGTTGTTCCGGGCTTTTTATACAAATACTTGAGCGGGTGAATGTCAAAGGCATTTTCGGTCCAGCCGCCTGCTGTTGATTTGTCTATTACATTTGTAATAACCGGATGATGAACAGGAATAACCATGCAGCTGTCTAAAAGGATTCTTTCTGCCTCTCCAAGAAGTCTGTAGCGTTCCTCTTCGCTTGCTTCTGCTGCTTCATTCAACAGTCTGTCAAATTCATCATTTTTCCAGCCCGAATCATTTAATGTTGAATCGCCCCGGAATAATTCAAGAAATGCAAGAGGGTCTGCAAAGTCGCCGATCCAGGTGTAAATAAATAAGTTTGCATTTGAATCTCTTACATAGCCATAATATTCATATGATTTTTTTATTCGTATCTGAAGCTCTACTCCAAGAGGTGCCCATGCATCGCTTAAAATAGCAAGGCGTTCGCTTGAAACACTGTTTTCTGGCATTTCAAAAAGAAGTGTAAGTTTTTTGTCTGCAGGAATTCCATATTTTTCACGGGCAGCATCCATAAGGTTTTTGGCTTCCTGTAAATCTGTATAAGAAAATCCGTCAATATCAGGATATCCAATCAAAGGATAAACAAAGGTCTGCGCTTGAACATAATAATCCTTACGAAGTTCATCCCATGGAATTGCTTCGAACAGAGCAGTTCTGAATTCAGGCTTTCCCCAAACAGAATCATCTTCTTTAAAGAAATAATAACTTGTGGCAAATTCTGCATTAAAACTAAATGCGTTTTTATCAAGCAGGGTTGCTGTATCTATATTTGCGGTAACCCAGTCTGCAATGCCTGTATTAAAATAGTAGGCATTTTCATATTCGTCATCACTCTGGAAAAATAAAATTTCATCAAGTGCAACGTTGTCTTTATCCCAGTAGTAGTTGTTTTTCTTTAACTGATATACTGCACCGGCCATCATGTCATCAAGATAAAAAGGTCCTGAATAAACAGTTGGATTTCTGTGCACAACCGAAAATGCCGGATGACACAAAACCTTTGGAAGATAATTTGCCGGCTTTACAAGATGAATTGAAAGAGAGTCATCTGTATTTGCATAAATGCCTACATCAGATGCACTGCCCTTTCCGGTACGGTATGCTTCTGCACCAACAATTACATCAAGCAGCGAAGCATAAGGAGCATTTGGCGTACTCAAAAGACAAAGCCATGAATCGCGCACATCTGAAGCTTTAATTTTTTCGCCGTTACTAAAGCAGGCATTTGGATTTATTTTAAAAGTCCAGCGTTTTTTATCGCGCGAAATACGGTAGTCTACTGCAATTGCATAAACCGGACTTAAGCTTACCGGATCATAAGTAAAAAGGCCTTCATAAAGCCCTGTAAGAAGCTGAGCATCAGAAGCATAACTTGTTGTCTGAGGATTCAAATCATGTTCATGAACAGATTCAATAATTGTAAACTTTTTCAAATCCTCTGCAAAAAGTCTTGTCGAAATAAAGAGAATCGCAGCGAGTACAAAACATTTTTTTAATATACGAATCATAATCAGCCTTTAATTCCAAGTTTTTTCATTTGTTCAATTTCTTCTTTTGCCGAAGCATATTCACCGCGCTTTTTATTTGCAGCAATAATTGCGTTTCTGTAAGAAGACAAATCTATTTTAAGTCCTTTTACCTTTACACGCTGAGTTGCTTCTACATGCGATTTAAAATGTTCATCAAGCGCATTGATTGTTGTAAAGAGTTTCTGATTTTCCTGAATCTGGCGGTTTAAGAAAATAAGGGCGTCGTCTTCGTTTGCATTATTTATTTTATTGTACTCCGAACCTTTTGCAGCAATTCCTGAATAAATATGTGCAAGCTTAGAAATCTGCGCAAGGAAAGAAGTAACTTCAATCTGCTGAGTTGTTTTTGTTCCCGACTGAGGATCTGTTACCGTGATTGTACAGTTTCTAGGTTTTTCTTTTAATCCAAGCGCCTTTTTAAGTGCTTCCACGAATTTTACAAAAAGAGTTTTCTTTACATAGAATAAAAGATCAAAGTTATCTGAAAGCTTTGCATATAACTGACCAAGAATTGAACCCATGCCGCCAAGCGCAAAAACTGCAGTCATAAGAAGGTCATGCGGATTTACTGTATGAGTTTCTTTTTTTGTTTCGGTGATTTTTATTTCAAGCTTTTCAAGAAGCTTATGGCGAAGATTTTCCTTATCCGGACCCTGGTCTTCATTTATTATTTCCTGAACAAGATCTGTATAAAAAGTTTTTTTGCCTGTTGTTTTTACATAAAGACGGCGGATTTCTTCCAGCTCTGCTTCCGGAGAAGAAAAGGCCTTTCGCTTATCAAAATCGGGATGTTCAAAAAGATCTTTACGAAGATTACCTTTATAAAACTCACGCTGGAAGTCTGCAAGCTCTGCAAGATAACTGTTTATGATTTTTGTACTTTTTGCACATTTTTCCTGACTGTCATTAATAAGACTTACAGTAACTGCAGGAGCATTTGTTCTTGCTTTTGTAAGTGCAGTTGCAAGAGCCCTTGTATTTGATTTTGAACTGTTGGAAGAAAGATTTGTCCAGTCAAAGGCTTTTAATAAATCCAGAAGGATTTTTATTCTGTTAATTGTGATATTTTCTACAGAAAAGCGGAAATAATTACTGATAAAATCGAGCATCATTTCATAATCAGAAAAGCGTTTTCCAAGAACGATTGAATCTTCGTTTTCTGTAAAGTTATCTGTTTCTATAACAGCAATTTCAGAGATTCTTGTTTCGAGCTTATAAGGATCAGGCTGAATAAGTGAGCGTTTTACCAGTACTTCATTAAGGTTGCGTACGCATGAGTACATAAGCCTGAACTGTTCAAGCATACTTTGAAGTCTTTCTGCATTAAACCAGCTCTGTTTTGCCATAAGCGCAACTTCAAGCTGGCTCGTAAATACCATAATATCTTCTTCCATACCTTATATTATCGACCGAAAACGTGAATTTCACTACAATTATAGCATGAACTACATATTTAACAATGATGATTATAAAAAGCGCCTTTTGGAGCGTTTTTTGCGATATGTAAAGGTCTGGACCGAAAGTGACGGTGCCGCTGCAGACCGTGGAATATTTCCTTCTACAAAACGTCAGTTTGATTTAGCAAGGATGCTGGAGGACGAACTGAAGGCGCTTGGGCTGGAAGAAGTTCAGGTTACCGAGGATTGTTATGTTTATGGGTATTTGCCGGGTACAGGCGGCCCTTCCCTTCGACAAGCTCAGGACAAGCTAGGCTCAGGAACCACGTTGTTTTTGGCCCACATGGACACAGTCGACGAAGTTAGCGGCAAAGATGTAAATCCTGTTTTAACTGCAAATGGAAGTGACACAATAATCCGTTCAGACGGCACTACCCTTTTAGGCGGCGATGACAAGGCAGGAGTTGCTGCTATTATGTGCGCGCTTGAATATCTGCACGAACATCCGGAAGTAGAACACTGCCCTGTTGAAGTTTTGTTTTCTCCAGATGAAGAAACAGGGCACGGAATGGATAAGGTTCCGCTTGAACTCATAAAATCAAAATGCGCATATACTGTAGACGGCGGCGATGAAGGAGAACTTGAAAGTGAATGCTTTAATGCCTGGAGTGCCGTTGTAGAATTTACAGGAAAAGCATGCCACACCGGAGACGCAAAAAAGCTTGGAATGATAAATGCAGGTCTTATGGCAGGAGCTTATGTTTCATTGCTTCCAGACGACATGCTTCCGGAAACAACAGAAGGCTACGAAGGCTTTATTGCTCTTATGGAAATGAACGCTACTATTGAAAAAGCAACTGCGCAGTTTCTTTTGCGGGCTTTTAATATAGAAGAAATTGAACACGAAAAAGAACTTTTGCAGCAGAATGCCCGCGAAATTGAACGACTCTTTGGCGGAAAAGTTGAAGTTTCGTTTAAGCAGCAGTATTTGAATATGAAAAATGAACTCGACAAGCACCCTGAAGTTGTAAAACGGCTCGAAAAAGCCTATGAGCTGGCCGGCGTTCAGATAATCCGTAAGCCAATCCGCGGCGGAACAGACGGGTCAAGACTAACAGAAATGGGAATTCCAACTCCAAACATATTCACAGGCGGCCACGAATTTCATTCTCGCAATGAATGGGTAAGTCTAAACTCAATGTGTAAATCGGCCGATGTATTAATTAACTTATTGTCTGGAGACATTTAATGAAAGAATATGTAATTGAGGGTGGGTACCCTATTCAAGGGACAGTTACTGCAAGCGGCAACAAGAACGCAGCATTGCCTTGTCTTACCGCAACACTTTTAACAACCGAACCGGTTATTTTACACAATATCCCAAAAATCCAGGATACTCATGTAATGATTGAAATTTTAAAAGCAATCGGCGCAAAGGTTCAGGATCTTGGTAACAACAGCTGGAAAATCCAGTGTGATGATATTAAAACTCACGTACTGCCAAATGAATATACAAAAAAGGTGCGCGGCTCTATTGTTTTTGTAGGCCCGCTTCTTGCAAGACTTGGTCACTGCGAAATGATGCCTCCTGGAGGAGACGTAATTGGCCGCCGAAGACTCGACACACACTTTTTAGCACTTAAACAGCTTGGTGCTTCAATTCAGGTAAACGGTCATTTTGATTTTAGTGCCAACAAGCTTGCCGGTGCAGATATTTTTATGGATGAAGCTTCTGTAACAGCCACAGAAAATGCAGTTATGGCAGCAGTACTGGCAGAAGGAAAAACAATCATTCAGAATGCCGCAAGTGAACCTCATATTCAGGACCTTTGTAATATGCTCAACAGCATGGGTGCAAAAATTGACGGCATTGGTTCAAATAAAATCACAATTGAAGGTGTAAAAAAGCTTCACGGCTGCGAATATAAAATCGGACCAGATTATATAGAAATTGGTTCTTACATTGGAATGGCAGCTGCAACAAAAGGAAAGATTACAATTAAGGGAATCCGCCCTGAAGAAATGCGTCCTCTTAAATACAGTTTTGCAAAGCTTGGAATTAGCTGGAGCATAAACGGCGACGAACTTACAGTTCCAAATACACAGGAACTCAAGGTAAATGACGACTTTGGAAACGCAATTCCAAAAATTGATGACATGCCTTGGCCCGGATTCCCTGCCGACTTAACTTCTATTATGACTGTAGTTGCAACTCAGGTAGACGGCACAGTTTTGATTTTTGAAAAGATGTTCGAAAGCCGAATGTTCTTTGTAGATAAACTTATAAGCATGGGTGCAAAAATTACTTTGTGCGATCCTCATCGTGCAGTAGTATGCGGTCCATGTATGCTTCACGGCGACAACCTTGTTTCTCCAGATATCCGTGCCGGTATGGCTATGGTAATTGCTGCCATGTGTGCCCACGGAGAAAGCCGCATAAGCAACGTCTACCAGATTGAACGCGGTTACGAAGATCTGGTGGGTCAGTTACAAAAGCTTGGTGCTCATATTCGAATAGAGAATAGTGATGATTAGTGTCATTGCGAGGAGCGTAGCGACGTGGCAATCCACATATAAGGATGCCTTTAAGTTCATGGATTGCCACGCACTTTGTGCTCGCAATGACAGGTAGGTGTAAATGACAGAGCTGGAAACAAAAGTCAGAGTTCCCTTTCTTTGGGGGAAGTCGGTCTTTAAGAAATCCCGATGGTCTCAAATCAACCTGATTGTAGGCCCCAACGGCTCTGGTAAAACAATCCTTGCACAGGAACTCACCAAACAGTTCGAAGCTTCCGGCAAAACAGTAAAGTTTATAAGCGAAGACCGTAACTCAAACCTGGACGTTTTACGCGACAACGAAAAAATCCGTGAAAAGACAGAAAAAGTCCTTTCAGAAATGTTTGGAAAATCAATTACATTTATAGAAGATATAGACGGTACATTTATTCCAATTGTACGCAACCGGGCCTGGAACGTAGAATACATGATGGAAGATGTAGAATGCCACGGCCTTCAAAAAATCATCAGTCTGCTTATTAATCTGTATTCTTCTACAACAGACATTGTGATTTTTGATGAACCCGAGCTGCACCTGCACCCCCAGTTCCAGCTTTTTTTTATGAACGAAATCCGCCAGGAAGCAAAGCATCACTGCAACAAGCTTTTCTTTTTGATTACCCACTCCCCTTTTTTTATTGACCTGCGCACGCCGGAAGATTTAGAGGGAGTAATTGTCTGCCACATAAACCGGCCGCCAACTCATATAGAAGAATTATCCCGCGAGGATGAGGCTTTGTTCAAACGCTTCCTTCCACGCTTTAATACATATCATAAGCAGTTTTTCTTTTCGGACAACCAGATTTTCGTAGAAGGCTACACCGACCAGCAGATGTTTACCTATCTTTTGCCTTATGTAGAAAACAAGGCCAACACTGCAGGCACCAGCGTCATTGATGTTGGCGGCAAGGACGAACTTGGAGTTTTCTGCAAGGTGTGCTCGCTTATTGGAACCGATGCCCGAATTATTACTGACCTTGATTCTCTCTTTAGCGGAAAGCTCCGTGATGTTGTCTGCAACGACTCCCGTGTAGCCAGCTGGCTCGAGAAACAGGAAGAAAAACAGCAGACTTTTTATGAAAAGATTTTTACCACTAAGGAACTTGCACAAGCTGTTAGTCTAGACAAACTTATTTACAGATTGGAAAGATATATTGTTGCGATTGGGGAAAACATTGGGGTCCCTGAGCTTGTCGAAGGGCCGCAAAAAAAAGCCTCTGCGGAGTTCAAACTCTGGCTCAGCAAACTGGCCTTCCTGCAGGAGCGCCACGAAAATGCAATTGCCGTAGACACTTACAAAACAGTTCTCCTTCAGGGTATCTTAAAAAACTATACAGAACTTACTTCCCTGCTGCCGGAAAAACTTGCCGCTAGCCTGCCCCTTATAAAAAACTTGAGCTCCCTCATTTTCGCCGCCGCCGAAGCTGCCCGCGTCTACATCCTTCACAAAGGCTGCATAGAACACTACTACACCCGAAGCGTTGTAAACTACATGCCAGTTTCCGGCAAAGACAAACTCTTCCGCGAAGAACTTGATTTTATAATGGACACAAGACCAAAGACCGTCCGCAAGCAGTACGAACCGCTCATTTTTCTTCTTGAAGCTGCAACTGCCCGTTAAGTTTTTCCCGCGCCTCCCGTGCAAGCGCCTGGTCAACCTGAACAACAAATTCTTTTCCCCAATAGTCGCAAAGCATAGCGTAGGCTTGAGGTTTTAATTCAGGAACAACATCTGCATTCAAACGTCTTAAAGCCATAATTAAAAAATGCATTGCGCTGTCGCGAACCGCTTCGTTTTCCTCTGGAGTAAGTACAAAGTCATCATGCTTTTCTTTTAGAAATTCAGATATGATTGAAAAACAGTTTGCACCAGTACAGCTGATTTTCCAGCGCTCAAGACTTTTTATTTTATTAGCTGCAGTAACCCCAGAATTATCACGATATAGTAAAACACTGTTTTTAATTCCAACATATTTATGTAAATATCTGGCAAGGAAAAAGAAAACAAGAATATCATCGGCCATAAAGTTTTCGGTATAAGGAATATTTTCAAAAGCTTTTATCAATAAATCGCGACGGACAAGCTTTCCCCATAAGACAGAAGTAAACTGCTGTTTAACAAGCCAGTAAGTCATTATGTCACGACCATATATTTCGCCATAATAGATTGTACCATTACGATTCTTTTCTGATTTTATAAAGTTACCATTTTCATCAAAATGACCTGCCGTAGAAGTTCCGTGAACAATGTCGGCACCAGTTTCAATCAATGCCTTGTATAATATAGAAAGGGCACCTGCTTCCATAACATCATCACTGTCTAGTTGGGTATAATATTCACCTTTCGCTTCACAACATAAAGTACGTTTAGCTTCTACAAGACCGCGATTCTGACTGTGTTCAAGATAATGAATTTTTACAGGTTCAAGTTTATTGTGCCTGCGCCAGGAATTACATTCCTTTTGCATAAGACCGACAATTTTCTTACATGTCCAGCCTTCTTCCGATTTTCCTTTACTTGCATCACTAAGAACAAGGACTTCAAAATCATCAAAATCCTGTGTGATTACAGATTTAAGAGTCTGAACAAGATATTTTTCCGTATTGTAAACGGGGATGCCGATGGAAATCAATGTAATATAACTAGTTTATGAATTTATTATTCTTTAGGTAATACCGTATGATAAATTCCATATTTATAGAGACTTCCAGTTGCTGAATACAAAGAAGAGGTTATACCTAAACTAGAAGCGTAATCTTCATATGGCAATGTACTATAGTTTTCGATAACAGAATCACCACAATATTCTGCACTATAGTCTTTCTTTTTAATTGTTATTTTAGATATATTTTCAGGTATATAAGCCCCTCCAATATCATCATTTGTATTTCCAATTACAAAATTAAGCAAATCAACTTCTATAAGTCTGTTAACTGTCTTAAAAGACAAAAGATTATCATCATCAGTATAGAAAGCAATTCCACTATCCAAAATAACAAGTTTTTTAGGTTTTATAGCAACAATTTTCCGCGGAGCAACAAAAACATCACTTATATCGTTTAGTGCTGCATGAAAAGTATGCTCACTATTTCCAAAAGAATTTGCGCTAAACATAACCTTTTGTTTTGGAGATGTATTAGAATCATATAATAATTCACCTGATTCGTTTTTTGTAGCATATAAATATTTATCTGCTAAAGAAAACGCATTACTGTTGAAACCACAGATTTCAGCACCAGTAAAGTCTTCATCAACTCTAACAAGAGCTCCTCGAAAATAGCCACCTTTTGTTCGGGAATCAGTGTATTCTACTACTGTTTCTGGTTTATTGCTTTTTATTGCATTCATTTGATATGAAGTCATGTAAATATACCCATCCATATAAATGATATCTGATATTGTTACTGAAGGTTCTTCTATAGGAATATCATTTATTGTTTCTGCAGGGTTGTTTGAAATACCAAAATAATTTTTAAAATTCAAAGTATATTGATCAATCTTCTTAAGATTAAACACAGTGTCGTCAGAAGTTGACTCTACCTTTGCTTTTACCAAGGAATATACATAATCAGTAAGTGGCTCCAAAATATATATAAATCCTTTATTAACAGTAAACGAAAGTTTAAGATTGTTGCTTTTATAACAACCTGATCCCTGTAAAATTAATTCCTGATGATTTTTTGTAGTATAACTGCCAGTTAAAGCAGATAAATCTGGATATCTGATAATCTTAGGAGTATATCGATCAATTACATATAAAGAATTATCAGAGCGGTCTATGCATATCTGAGGTGTACTATCCTGATATGATCTATTACCATTACCAGGTGTATAAGGTGTAATATCTTTTCCTGTTGAAAAGTAACTGTTATCTTTACTATATAAAGTCCAATAATATGTATAACTACCAACACTTCCTTGCCTTGTTGTCTTGATATAATAAATATTTCCTTCATTATCAAATGTATATGAATCTGTAACTTCAGAAACAGCAGCTGTAGATGTACCACTTATAATCTTTGCATTATCGATGTCTGAAAACTGGTAATAACCATTTGTTGTACCCTTTAATACAATATTACTACTAATAACAGGATTAACAGTAAAAGGTCCAATCTTAAGTGTAAGTTCCTTAGGCTTTTTTGTAACTTTTATTGTATTTGATTCGGCATATACTTTTTCACCCTGGAAGGTTATCAGTTCAACTTTTACTTTGGCTTTTGAACCAACTGGAACACGATTAAACGAAACATCAAAACCAGTTTTTCTTGCATCATCAAGATTTGATCTAAATATTCTTTGATCAAAATTTCTATTATTTACAACAAGAGTGATTATTAATTTGAAGTCTATCTGTGAATCATCAAGATCTATAATTGTACGTGATGATTCCATCATTGCAGCAAGTTGCTCTCCGGTAATACTTACCTCAAAATCTTGCGCAGAGTATGCATCATTTATACATGAAGAAAAAACTGCAGTTCCAAAAATCAAAAAGAGTGAAACAAAAAACTTAGAAAATTTACGCATCTTAAACTCCATAATTATATTGTAAAAATATAATATCTGATTAATACAATAAAATCAATTGAGGAAAATTTGACATCCATAATCTCTTATGTTATATTTGAGTCAGTTCGTGGACTGCATTTGTATGCAGTTGTTTCGCTTGTATTCAAGCCGCGGCTCATTAATTCCCCTGCATCTTGCAGGGGATATTAAAAATCCCCACTATATATATGTCCAAAAAAAAGGACTTATTACAAAAATTTTAGTAAATTTCTTAAAAAAATGTATTTTTTTCACCTTCCATACGGCATAAGAATAAAAAGCGGGGTTTTAGGGGCGGCAGCCCCTAGGCGGGTGGGTAGCGGAAAAGACCGCAGCAAAGCGAGGACTTTGGAGCGCAGGGCGGTGCTCCGCCCTCCCCTATAAAAGAAAAATTGCGCCATGACATTTCATGTGTTATAATTAAATAAACTAAAAACTCAGGAGTTTTAAAAATGTCAGGAACATTTTGGGCTTTGGTGCCGGCAATCGTGGCTATTGCTTTGGCGCTCATTTCTAAGGAAGTTTATTCTTCCCTTTTTGTTGGTATTGTAATTGGTGGTATTTTCTATGCCATTGATGCAGGAACCGGATTCACAGGATTCTTAACACACGTTTTCACAGATGGATTTGCAGGTTCTCTTGCAGATGCTTACAATGTTGGTATTCTGGTATTCCTGGTTCTTCTGGGAATTATGGTTGCCCTTATGAACAAGGCAGGCGGATCTGCTGCATTCGGACGCTGGGCAAAAAAGCACATCAAGACAAAGGTTGGTGCTCAGGTTGCAACAATCATTCTTGGTATCTGTATTTTTATCGACGACTACTTCAACTGTCTTACTGTAGGTTCTGTTATGAAGCCTGTTACAGACAAGTATGGAGTTTCTAAAGAAAAGCTTGCATATTTGATTGACTCTACAGCCGCTCCGGTTTGTATTATTGCTCCGGTTTCTTCATGGGCTGCCGCAGTTGCAGGATTTGTTACAGAAGGCGAAAACGGAATCGGACTTTTCTGTAAAGCTATTCCTTTCAACTTCTACGCAATCATGACATTGTTTATGATGTTTGCAATGGTATTCATGAAGTTTGAATACGGACAGATGTCTAAATACGAAAAGGCTCTTGCTGTTATGAGCGAAGAACCAACAGAAGAAGAAGCTGCCGCAGTTGAATCAAAAGGCAAGGTAATTGACCTTCTTCTCCCTGTAATCGTACTTATTATTCTTTGTGTAATTGGTTTGATTTATTCAGGCGGATTCTTTGACGGTGAATCTGATTCTCACTTGAACTTTATTGATGCATTCTCTAACGCAGATGCTTCGGTTGGTTTGCTTTACGGTTCATTCGGCGCTTTGATTCTTGCAATCATCTTCTATCTTTGCCGCAGAGTTCTTTCTTTCAAGGATGCAGCTGCTTGTATTCCAGAAGGCTTTAAGGCAATGGTTCCGGCTATTTTGATTTTGACTTTGGCATGGACACTTAAAGGCATGACAGACAGCCTTGGTGCAAAAGATTATGTTGCAGGTCTTGTAGAAGGAAGTGCAGCTGGACTTAAGATGTTCTTACCTGCAATTATCTTTGTAATTGCCTGCTTCCTTGCATTTGCAACAGGAACTTCTTGGGGAACCTTTGGTATTTTGATTCCAATCTGTATTGCAGCATTCCCAGAAGGAGCAATCAGAATTGTTTCAATTTCTGCTTGTATGGCAGGGGCTGTTTGTGGTGACCACTGTTCTCCAATTTCTGATACAACAATTATGGCTTCTGCCGGTGCTCAGTGTGAACACGTAAATCATGTTTCTACACAGCTTCCATATGCAATCACATGTGCTGCAGTTTCATTCGTAGCATATCTTGTTGCAGGACTTACTTTGAGTCTTGGAGTTGTTGCTTCAGGAATCATTTCTTGGATTATCGGACTTGTAGTTCTCTTTGTTGTTCTGTTCTTTATTAAGAATAAACAGAAGAAAGTGCAGGCCTAGTCCGTCATTGCGCAAGTTTGTGAAGCAAACTTGGTAAGCTCTGCGACAGGAGCTCAGCGACGTGGCAATCCACGTGCAAGAAGGCATACTTATAATGGATTGCCACGCTTCGCTCGCAATGACGAGGCAATTTTTATAGCCGCGGCGTGATGGGTTATATATCCTGGATGTCCGCGGCTTCCTTTTTCTTCAGGCGTTTTTTCAAGTTCAAAAAGTGATTCAAGTTCGAGAGTGTAAACATCCTTGTCGCCGGTTGCTGTCTTGTATTCGTCTACGCCTTTTTGAATAAGTGCAGGCACAGTCTGTAACGAAAGCATTCCCCAACACCACAGGATTTTTGCATTCGGGTTGTGGGAGCGGATTACGGTGAGGAAGTTTTTAACTGCTGAGATGATTTCTTTTTGCGGCCCTTCGACAGGCTCAGGAACCCCAATACAACCATGCAGTTCTTGACCATCTTGGGGTCCCTGAGCTTGTCGAAGGGCCCCGCTATTCATTCCACTTTCATCATTAGTTCCTAGATTAATTACTACATAGTCCGAACCACGGCCGTTGTTAAAATCCCATTTTTGCTGTGAGCCTGACGCAACACTGTTTGCATCTTTTAAAACAGAACAAACCTGTTCGTAATGCGGCGGAATCTTGCAATCCATATTGCCGTCCCAGGCCCAGCAGATTCCCCAGCCGCTTTTGCCCATTGTGTTCCAGTCGGCATTCATAAGTTTTGCAGTCTGAATGGCATAAGTTTTACTGGCGCTCATCCACTGGCAGATCCAGTCCATTTCGTCAGGAGCACCTACAGTTCCTTCTCCGGCTGTAATACTGTCGCCAACAAATTCAATAGTGCAGCTGCGTGGAGCAACAGGAACAAACTCCCCTGCTTCATCAAGCCCAATTGCATGAATCACAAGAGAATGAGTACTGTCATCATTCATAGGTTGAGTATCTTTTATAATAGAAATCAGATTTTCTTTTTCCGGATTCATATTTCGCGCAAGGCAGTACCAGGTCTTTTCCTTATTAAGCATAAAGCGGCTTACCGGAGCTCCGTTCACCTCAACAGCCAGCCAGTGTTCAAGATTATCATAAGTAGTAGAAATGCAAACCCAGATTTCACGGGCCTTTATATTAACTTCAAGTGCAGCACCACCCCAGAATAAAGTCAGCTGTTCATCATCATTTTTATAAACATTGCGACCCAGAATGCGTTTGTGGTCAATTTTATTTAATTTATATTCCTTCATGGTTATTATTGTATATATTAATTATGAAAATTTCTATGTGAATTGCCGCACCTTCGGCTCGTAATGACGTGTTTTTTTTTACTTGCTTTTCACTTAAATTAAGTTTATTATTTAAGTAAATTATATATAAGAGGTATATCATGAGCAAAATCATCAGCGGGGGAAATCTCCCTAACATTCCATGGCAGGACAAACCAAAAGACTGGTGGCTTCCAATCTGGCGTTACAGCGAAAATCCTGTAATCGGACGTAATCCGTTCCCGGGTATGGGACGTATCTTTAACAGTGCAGTAGTTCCTTTTAATGGAAAATTCAAGGGAGTTTTCCGTTCAGAAGATGCACACGCACGTCCATTCCTTTATCTTGGAGATTCAGACGACGGTATTCACTGGGAGTTCCAGACAGAAAAAATCCATATGCACGACCCCGACGGCAAGCCTCATGATCCGTTCTATGCTTATGACCCTCGCTGTGTCTGCATTGACGGTACTTACTACATCATGTGGTGCGGTGACTTTGATGGTGCTGCAATTGGTGTTGCTTCTACAAAAGACTTCAAGGATTTCACTCGTCTTGAAAATCCGTTCCTCCCGTTTAACCGCAATGCTGTACTTTTCCCACGCAAAATCAACAATAAATATGTAATGCTCTCTCGTCCAAGTGATTCAGGACATACTCCTTTTGGCGATATCCTTCTTTCTCAATCTCCTGATATGAAATACTGGGGTGAACATCGTCTTGTTATGCAAAAAGGTGGTGACGGCTGGTGGCAGGGACTCAAAATTGGATGTGGTCCTGTACCTATTGAAACAGACGAAGGCTGGCTCATGTTCTATCACGGAGTTTGCCAGACTTGCAGCGGTTACGTTTATTCCTTCTCTGCAGCAATTCTAGACATAGATAATCCTTCCATTGTAAAATATCGCTGTGGTGACTACATGCTCACTCCGGAAGAAATCTACGAAACAACTGGTTTTGTTCCAAATGTATGCTTCCCTGTAGCAGCACTCACCGACGAAGCAACAGGACGCATTGCAATTTACTACGGCTGCGCAGATACAGTTACAGGACTTTGCTTTACTACTGTTGATGAGACAATAAAATATATCAAAGACCACAACGAGCTTCAGTTCTGGGATAAGGATGAGGGCCGGTTTTAATACAGTGGATTGCTTCGCCTTCGGCTCGCAATGACGTTCTTTGCAGGAGCGCAGCGACCCGTCATTGCGAGGAGCGCAGCGACGTGGCAATCCACACAGGAGAATCCATGATTTCATTCAATAAAGCAACTAACACATTCCGTCTGGACACAACAAATTCAACCTACTGCATTACAATTGCAGCAAAGGGGTATGTTGCACACAGCTATTACGGACCAAAAATCGGAAACGATGATACAACTTATCTTTTGCGACAGATGGAATATCCTTTTGCAGATTCTCCAACTTTTCGTGAAAAGCTCAGTCTACTTGATTTTCTTCATCAGGAAATGCCTACAGACGGAGTTGGTGACTTTCGTAAAACAGCACTTGCAGTTACAAACAGCAGCGGAAACAATGCCATTGAATTAAAATATACCGGTTATAAAATTGTGGATGGCTGCCCGACACTCACAGGACTTCCTTGTGTGTTCGATAAAACAAACAAAGCCCAGACTCTCATAATTACAACAAAGGACGAGATTCTTGGCGTAGACGTTGAACTTTACTACACAGTTTTTGACGACACAGATGCAATTGTTCGTTCTTCAAAAATCATTTCGCATGCGGCAGAACCTGTTTACATTAAAAAAGCCATGTCGCTAGCCTTTGATATGGACAACGATAATTACGATGCAATCACCTTGAACGGTTCGTGGGGACGCGAACGCCACCTTGACCGTCATACAATCAATATGGGAACATTGGAAGCCTGCAGCATCCGTGGAGTTACAAGCCATCAGGAACATCCGTTCCTTGCAATTCTTGATAAAACTGCCGGCAATGACAACGGCAAAGTTTATGGCGTGAATTTTATATATTCAGGAAACTTCAGCGCAGTAATTCAGCGTAACCAATTTGACTCATTGCGCGTACTCATGGGAATTAATCCCGAAAACTTCTGCTGGAAGCTTGAACCAGGGGCTGCTTTTGAAACTCCACAAGCTGTACTTGTTTTCTCAAACAACGGTCTTAACGGAATGAGTCATGCCTTCCACGACCTTTACCGCAATCATCTTATCCGCTCACCTTATAAAAATCAGATGCGCCCTGTTCTTATAAACAACTGGGAAGCAACTTATTTTAATTTTGACACACAAAAGCTTTTGGACATTGCACGCGAAGCCCACAAAGACGGAATTGAAATGCTTGTAATGGACGACGGCTGGTTCGGCAAAAGAGATTTTGATGACAACAGCCTTGGCGACTGGATTGTTTACGAAAAGAAACTTCAGGGCGGCTTAAAAAATCTTGTAGACCAGGTAAATGCACTTGGAATGAAATTTGGAATTTGGTTTGAGCCCGAAATGGTTTCTAAAGATTCAGAGCTTCTCAGAGCTCATCCGGATTGGGCTATTCAGATTAAGGGCCGCGAACCTGGAATGGCACGCGCTCAGTTTGTACTGGACATCACAAGAAAAGAAGTGCGCGATTACATAATGGACAGCGTAGAAAAAATTCTGCACTCTGCAAATATTGAATATGTAAAATGGGATATGAACCGCCAGGTTTGCGATGTTGGAAGCATTGACCTTCCGGCCGACCAGATTGGTGAATATTTCCACCGCTACGTTCTTGCTGTTTACGAAATGCAGGAAAGGCTCATTACTAGCTTCCCTAACCTGCTGCTTGAAAACTGTTCTAGTGGCGGCGCCCGCTTTGACCCAGGAATGTTCTACTACAGTCCGCAAATCTGGTGCAGCGACAACACAGATGCAACAGAAAGACTTTTCATTCAGGAAGGAACAGCAATTGTATATCCTCTGAGCACAATGGGCGCACATGTAAGTGTTTGTCCTAACCACGCAATTGGTAGAGTTACTCCATTTAAGACACGCGGTTATGTTGCCTTGAGTGGAACATTCGGCTACGAACTAGACATTACAAAACTCAGCGCAGAAGACCGCGCAATGGTTCCACAGCAGGTTGCTCTTTACAAAAAGTTCAGTCCGCTTGTTCGCGAAGGCGATTATTACAGAATTGCCTCTGCCGCTCAAACTGTAGACTATGACTGCTGGGCAAGCATCAGCCGTGACAAAACACGCGCACTTGTTACTTTTGTTCAGCTTTACAACAGAGCAAACTACAAAACAAGAATGGTAAAAATCCCGGGACTCGACGCAAACAGAACTTACACAATTACCTGGCCCGATGAAGACCAGAAAAAGTTCCCGCCGATGACACTTACAGGCGCAACAATCATGAATGCAGGTATACCAATCCGCCGCGACTGGGGAGACTACCAGGGACAACTTATTTATCTGGAAGGATAATTCCATAAGGCCCTTCGACAAGCTCAGGGACCCCGGGGTTGCTGAGCCTGTCGAAGCACCCCTTATGTAGTCACTTCCTTTATCATCTTATAAGAAAACCCAGCTTTCATTAAGGCCGCAATCAACTTCTCCCCTTCCTTACCCTGCTTTACAAACTTCTCGTATGCTTTGGCGCAAATCTCACTTTCATCATTCTCTTCAAAAAACTCATCAAGCGCTGCAGCTGCAACTTCACGGCCAATTCCTCTTGCACCTAATTCTGCCGCAAGCTTGGTACGTCCTTCAAAATGATTTATTCTTCTGTCATGCAGCCACGCCCTGGCATAACGTGCGTCACTTAAATAATTGCGTCCCTCCAGATATGTCAAAGCGGCATCTATATATTTTTTATCATACTTTTTATTTACAAGCTTTTGTGTAAGCCCAAATCGGCTCTGTTCCGCCCGTGCAAGATATCCAACAGCCTTAAGCTCAACAACACAAATCAAACCCGCATCAAGAATTTCATCAGTCTGCTGTTCGTCAAATTCAGCACCCGGTTCAATCAAATCAAAATCAAGAGTAGGAAGATAATCTTTGCGGATAAAAAAAGCAGACCCCTCCGTAGGCTCCACGCGGAACATTCCTTCATAAGAAGTTTCTGCAATTGATTTTATTGTCATGACGCCCCCTGTCATTCTCGGGCTTGACCCGGGAATCCCATAAAAAAAAGCCCGGCCACAAGACCGAGCTTTGCACATCCGAAGCCCCTTCGACCCCTTCGACAAGCTCAGGGACCACAGGGACCGCAGGAATACTAACGCTTTGAGAACTGGAAGCGGCGACGAGCACCCTTCTGTCCGTACTTCTTACGTTCAACCATACGAGAGTCGCGTGTAAGGTATCCGTTAGCTTTAAGAGCTGTACGAGCATCTGGATCAATCTGAACCAATGCACGAGAGATTCCGTGCAAACAAGCAGCAGCCTGACCATTCATACCACCACCGCATACATTGATGAGAATGTCATATTTGTTTCCCATTGATGTAACCAAAAGCGGCTGGTTTACAAGCTGGAGCTGTTCTGCAGAATCAAAATAATCCTTTGCATCTTTTCCATTTACTACAATTTTTCCTGAGCCGTCGCGAACGAATACACGAGCTACAGCTGTCTTTCTTCTACCTGTACCAATAGCAATATTTTTTACCATCGTCTAACTCCCGTAATTAAAGTTCAATCGGCTGCGGATTCTGTGCAGCATGTGGGTGTTCAGCCCCTGCATAAATCTTAACACAATCCATCATCTTGCGACCAAGACGTCCACCAGGAAGCATTCCTTCAACAGCAAATTTCATTGGATCTGTTGGGTGCTTTTCTGCCAATTTTTCATAAGTGTGAGCGCGCAAACCGCCTACAAAACCTGTGTGATGATAGTAAATCTTCTTCTGTTCTTTACCACCAGTCAAAGCAGCTTTTTCTGCATTGATGATTACAACAAAATCGCCCATAAGCTGATTCTTTGTATAAGTAGCTTTGTTCTTTCCACGAGCAATTGCAGCAGCCTTAGCAGCAACACGTCCCATTGGTTTTCCGGCCGCATCAATAATATACCATTTGCGAACCTGATCATTTTCATTAACGAAAATAGTTTTCATGATAATCCCTTGAATTAAAAATTTTCTTGCGACTCCAAACTTTTGCATCGTGTTCGTCATCGCATACAGTTTTAGATGAGCAGTCCAAAACTATATTTAACGGGTATAATATAATATGTTTTTTTAGAAATTTAGTCAATAACACCTCGTCATTGCGAGGATCGAAGTGACGTGGCAATCTACTTAAGAATTTCCTCTAACTCTTCCAGAGTCATAACCTTAATACCGCGCCCAGCAAGCTTTTTCACATGTTCAGCATTCGGCATGCGTTCAAAAACAGCAGTACCCTTGCCTGTAAGATGCTCCACCGTAGCCCCACCATTATCGTAAATCTGTTTAACAAGCTCAAAAGCATAATCAACATCATGCATAATCCGTCTATCAAGCTCAAAGCGTTCACCCAGAACAGTTTTATGATGCGGAAGCGGCGACTGTTTGCCATATAAACGTGCAATTTTTTCTTTAACTTCTTTACGGTAAGCGCGTTCTGCCGCCTGTTCAAGAATCTGCTCGTTCGAAACAAAACAATCCTTTGAAGCAGTCAAAATCTCTTCAACATTTTTACCGGTACGTTCACATTCGGCTTTAAGACAAAGCATAGTCATCATAGCATCGTCAACAGATTTATGAGTTTCATATTTTTCAACATCAACACCAAACTCTGCAGCCCAGTCACTCAGCTTCTGCTTTTTTTCGTATTTACGTTCAAGATACCGCTCAAGGTCAAAAGCACGGAAAGTAATATAATTCTGCTCATAGCGTTCACAGGCATTGTTTACAAATCCAACATCGTTGCTAACAGCAAAACCCGCAATATAACGATTCCCTGTAGTAAAAAGCTTTTTTATATCTTTAAAATACGCCGCAAAATTAGGCTTCGACCTGAAATAATCTTTTGAATAGGCAAGCTTCACCCCGCCCTTTCCGCTAAAAAGATACCAGTCAAAATCGCATTCCGGATTCATCACAACATCTTCAGCTTCAAGCACATTCAAATCATCATCGCAAATAACATACCCCAGCGAACAGATTTTCCCAATCCCATCAAAAGTATTCGCACATTCGCAATCAAAAAAAACAAAGTTCTTGTGGTTCATAATATCATTATACTACGAAATACTGGTTGTAAACACCCCTTTTTTTCATTATATTATAGTCATGTTATTAGACGTTAAAAATTTAAATGCAGGTCTTGAGGACGGAAAACAGATTCTCAATGACCTTAATATACAGATTGGACAGGGAGAAATTCATGCCCTTATGGGACCAAACGGAGCCGGAAAATCTTCGCTTGGAAACACCCTCATGGGTAACCCTGTATATAAAATTACCGATGGAAAAATCATTTTCAAAGACACCGATATCACAGAGGAATCTGCAGACAAACGAGCCCGTCTTGGAATGTTTATGTCCTTCCAGCAGCCGCTTGAAATTCCAGGTATTTCTCTGGAAGCCTTTATCCGTTCTGCCCTTCAGCAGATTACAGGTGAGCATGTTAAGCTTTTTCACTTTCAGAAGGAAATGCAGCGCTGTATGGAACTGCTGGACATGAAGCCTGAATATGCTAAGCGCGACCTTAACGTAGGATTTTCCGGTGGAGAGCGCAAAAAGGCAGAAATCCTGCAGCTTCTTATGCTCAAACCGGCCTTTGCAATTCTTGACGAAACAGACTCGGGTCTTGACGTAGATGCCATCCGCGTAGTAGCCAAAGGAATTGCCGAATACCGCAAACTGACAAACGGTTCTCTTTTGATAATCACCCACACCACCAAGCTTCTGGAAGGCCTTAAAGTAGATAAAACTCATGTAATTGTTAAAGGCCACATTGTAAAGACTGGAGACGGCGATCTGTTCAAAGAGATTAATCAGAAAGGATTTGAAGAATATATTCAATAAACTATGGAAGAAAAAACTAATATACAGGATATAAACCGCGAGTTCTACGACTTCCGCTACGAAGAGTCCGAAAAGGATTTTTACCGTATCGAAAGCGGACTTACTCCCGAAATTGTTGCAAAAATCAGCGAAGAAAAAAACGACCCTCAGTGGATGAGGGAATTCCGACTCAAATCGCTTGAAACTTATAACCAGCTGCGGGTTCCAAAATGGGGACCTTCTATTGACGACCTGCATGTAGAAAATATTGCAACCTATGTCCGCCCAAAAACCCAGATGAGCGGCAAATGGGAAGATGTTCCACAGGATATTAAAGACACCTTTGAAAAGCTTGGTATTCCTGAAGCAGAACGAAAATCTCTTGCAGGTGTTGGAGCCCAGTACGACAGTGAACTTGTTTACCACAATGTTCAGGAAGAAGTTGCAAAGCAGGGTGTAGTTTACCTTGGTTTTGAAGAAGCCCTAAAATCGCCTGAATGGGGCCCTATGGTTCAGGAATATTTTATGACCCTCATTACTCCACGGGACCATAAGTTTGCAGCTTTGCATGGGGCTGTCTGGTCAGGCGGAAGTTTTGTTTATGTTCCAAAGGGAGTTCATTTGAGCTTCCCGCTGCAGTCATATTTCCGTTTGAATGCCAGGGGTGCCGGACAGTTTGAACACACTCTGATTATTGTAGACGAAGGTGCCGACCTGCACTTTATAGAAGGCTGTTCTGCTCCAAAATATAACGAAGCAAACTTACACGCCGGTGCGGTTGAACTTTTTGTAAAAAAGGGTGCACACCTCCGCTACTCTACAATCGAAAACTGGTCTAAGAATATGTACAACCTTAACACCAAACGTGCCCGCGTTGAAGAAGGCGCCAGCATTGAATGGGTAAGCGGTTCTTTTGGTTCACATATTTCTTATTTGTACCCCGAAAGTGACCTTGTAGGCCGCGGTGCCAAATCTGAATTTACAGGAATTACCTTTGCAGGAGCCGGTCAGAGCCTTGACACAGGTGCCAAAATGGTACACCTGGCTCCGGATACAAGCAGTCTTATTTCTACCAAGTCAATTTCTAAGGGCGGCGGCGTAAGCATCTACCGTTCTGCAGTTTATATAGATAAAAATGCTAAGGGGTCTAAAACAAGTGTAAGCTGCGAAAGCCTTATGCTCGACAGCGAAAGCCGAAGTGATACAATTCCTGCAATGGTAATAAAAACAGATGAATGCGATGTTGGTCACGAAGCAAAAATTGGCCGCATTTCAAACGACGCAATTTTTTACCTTATGTCGCGCGGAATTCCAGAAGACGAAGCCCGCAGTATGATTGTAAGCGGATTTGCTAATCCTGTAAGCAAGGAGCTTCCGCTTGAATATGCTGTTGAAATGAATAATTTAATCAGACTGGAAATGAAGGGGTCAATGTAACCCCTCCATTTTGGTTTTTATTAATTGGTAATTAGAATCAATCTTGGCTTGTTTTTGTTAGAAATAACATAACCACCAATTGCAATTCCAAGACCGCCTGCAGCAAGAGCACCAAACGGAACAAGTGTAGACTTATCGCCTTCTTCCATACCAACCATTAACATACCAAGTCCAACACCACTGGCAATGCATCCAATAATTGTTCCGGTTAAACCAAGCTTATACAAGCCAGGATTTCCTTTTTCTACATCAAATTCAAGAAAATCGCTGTCATATTTCAAAGGCTGCAAAGCAGATCTATTGAATCCTATATAACCAAACTGAGCAGGGTTTTCTAAAGTCACTTCGCCCGAACCTGTTGCAATAAGCTGTTTACCCATGAAGTTTGGATATTTAGAAACATAAATCTTTGGAGACCATGTAGAATCAAGAACATTGAATTTAATAACAATCTGGTCTGGCTGTACTGCCGGCTGTTCATCTGCTGCTTCCTGTGCAAAAACTCCTGTAAAAACTGTAAGAGCAACAAATACGCATACAAATAATTTTTTCATTTTTGTAACACTCCTTTTTTTATTATAATTTCCTTATAACAAATAACTATGATAAAATCAAGAAACCGGGAATTCAAACTACTAAATTTCAGCTAAAATTTCGAATTTATTGAAAATTACCTATGAATTTAGTAGAATAATCAACATGGAAAACACAATAGACTTAAATCCAATTCCATACCTTACATGGACCTGGCTTAAAATAAATAAAGATACCGTAAGCTATGATTTTTCTTTTACAGAAAATTCAGGCAACGAAATTCAGATTCCAGACAATGTAGAAATTTCAAGCGGTAAAAAAATCACAACAAAGCTGCCTGAACCTGAATGTTCAATTGGAAAAGCTGCTGCCGATTTAATTGAAGCAGGTGCACCAAAAGGTAAAATCTATACTTTCAAAAAATCAAACTCAAACGAAGAACAAAAGCCTTTGATTATACGCATAATGTCAAACGCAAATAGTGCAACTTATAATATAATTCATGCACTTGAAGGAAGTGTTGCAAAGGTGATTATAGTTTATGGAGTTGCAGCAGAGCTTTCAGGTGTAATCACAAAAATCTATGCAGAAGAAAATGCGCAGGTTCACATTTCAAAGGTTCAGCTTGCTGGTAAAAATGCTAATCAGATTGATGACACACAAATTACCTGCGGTGACAATGCAAAAGTTAAACTCACACAAATTGAACTTGGTGGTTCTCACATTAATGCAAGCTTCCACGCAACTCTTGCAGGTTATAAATCAAAGTTTATTTCAGATACAGCATATATCTGCAAAGACACTCAATACATAGACATGAATCAGACTGTTGTTCACACCGGAACAAAAACAGAATGCAACATGAAAACCGACGGTACTGTAAAAGATAATACAACTAAAACTTACCGTGGAACAATTGATATGCGCAAAGGCTGCTGCGGTTCAAAGGGCAACGAAATGGAAACTACACTTCTTCTTTCGCCTGAAGCAGTTGTAAAAGCAGCGCCAATCATTCTTTGTGGTGAAGAAGATATTTCTGCAGAACACGGTTCAACAATCAGTAAACTTTCACCTGAAATGCTTTTTTATATGAACACCAGAGGAATTGACCAGCAGACAGCTGAAAGACTTCTTACTCGTGCAAAGATTTCTGCCTGTGCATCAGACATCCCTGATGAATCTGTTCAGGAAAAAATTAACGCATGGCTGGAGTCAAACAATGAATAAATATAGAAAAGACTTTCCTTTTTTCAAAGCTATAGACGAAAAAAACTCTGAAGAAAACCGCGACCTTATTTATTTTGATACAGCCGCAACTGCACAGCGCCCGTTCATTGTGCTTAATGCAATGACTCATTTTTATGCTACAGAAAATGCAAATCCTTTGCGCGGGCTTTACTCACTTAGTGAACGCGCAACCCTTGCTTATGAAAATGCACGCAAAACAGTTGCTCAATTTATAAATGCAAAAAAAGCAGAAGAAATAGTTTTTACCCGAAACGCTTCTGAAAGCCTGAACCTTGTTGCCTACAGCTGGGGACTCAACAATCTTCACGAAGGCGACGAAATCTGCGTTACAATAATGGAACATCATTCAAATATAGTTCCATGGCAGATGGTTTGTCAGAAAACAGGGGCTCGTCTTGTATTTCTTGAATGCGACAAAGAAACAGGAATTATAAGCGACAAGGAAATTGAAACAAAAATAACAGAGCACACAAAGATTGTTTCTGTTGTTCATGTAAGCAATGTTCTTGGAGTAACAAACCCTGTAAAAAAATTGGCCGACGCTGCTCATGCTGTTGGTGCAATATTTATAGTAGATGGAGCTCAGTCTACACCACACATGAAAGTAGATGTTCAGGATATTGATGCAGACTTTTTTGCAATGAGCGCACATAAACTTTGTGGTCCAATGGGAATCGGGTCGCTGTACGGTAAATATGAGTTGCTCGAAAAAATGGAACCGTTCCTCCGTGGCGGCGAAATGATTGAATATGTAACACGCGAAAAAGCAACCTGGGCCGAAGTTCCTCATAAGTTTGAAGCAGGAACTGTAAGTGCCGGAGATGCAGTTGGCATGGCTGCTGCAATCCGCTATATACAAAGTATTGGTCTTGAAAATATTGAAGCCCACGACCAGGAACTTGCAGAACGCATGATAGCAGGAATAAAAAACATTCCTCATGTAAATATAATTGGTCCAGATGATGCATCTAAGCGCTGTGGAATTATTACATTCACACTTGATGGAGTTCATCCTCACGACATTGCAACTTTGCTCAGCGAAGAACATATTGCAATCCGTGCAGGCCATCACTGTGCGCAACCACTTGGACAATATCTTGGACAAACAGCAACTGCCCGCGCAAGCCTGTATTTTTACAATACCGAAGAAGAAGTTGATGTCTTTTTGGAAAAATTGAGCCACCTGAGGGAGTGGAGCGGGTACAAAAACTAATAAAGTAGATTGCCACGTCGCCTTTCCGGCTCCTCGCAATGACGGTCATTGCGAGCGTAGCGAAGCAATCCACGTACAAGGAGCAATAAATGGACACCAAAGAGTTATACCGCGAAATATTAAACGAACATAACATAAACCCAAGCCACAAACAGGATATGGATTCGCCTACCTTTTGTCTTGAAGGCGTAAACCCAAGCTGCGGCGACCAGATTACACTTCAACTTAAACTTGACGATTCCGGAAAAATTGTTGACGCAAGCTTTACCGGCAGCGGCTGTGCAATTTCCCAGGCTTCTGTAGACATGATGGCAGATTTAGTAATAGGTAAAACAAAAGAAGAAGCCCTGGCCCTTGCAGATATTTTTGACCGCATGATTAAAGAAAAAGTTGCAGAAGAAGATCTTGAACGTCTGGACGAAGCCGCAGCCCTGCAGGATATTTCCCACATGCCTGCCAGAGTTAAGTGTGCAATGCTTGGGTGGCGGACTATGAAAGAAATGCTTGGTCCTTCGACAGGCTCAGGGACCCCGATGTAGGTATTGAAGAAAGCCATTTTTTATGATAAAGTAAGAAATCCTTAGGTGCTGTAGCTCATCTGGATAGAGCAGCTGCCTTCTAAGCAGCAGGTAGACGGTTCGAGCCCGCCCAGCATCATTTTTTTTGTCCGTTTAATTATTCTGAACACTTGAATCTATCTTTACTGCGCCAAGATAGTGTACAGGACTATATATTGTCTTTTCAAAAGTGTCTGTAGGCATTGAAAACAATCCATAAAGAACTACATAATAATTTGCATCAACTCCGTCTGCAGTAGGATCGGAAAAATTCCTTGTATCAGAGTTTCTTTCATCTGTTTCGGCCTTCACCGGTTTTTCGTCATAAGGATTGGTTCTACCAAAATCGAACGATTTATAATTAAAACGGAAAGGAATGCCTCTTTCTGTTCCATCAACTATTATTTTAGCAGAGTTATTCGCAACTGCTTCTTCAAAATAATTAGTCAATCTTATACTAACAGAGTGTACTGCATTTGAAAGAACGAATTGTTCAGCATTCGAAACGTTTCCATAACTTGAGGCACAGTACAATTCCTGATAGCTGTAATTATCAAGAAGCGTTAATGCAGAATTATACTTTCTTAGAGCATCATTTATCATGCCATCAATAACGCCGACTTCTGAATTCATTGTAGAAACGTTATTGTAGATCTTATAATATATATAACTTTTTCCAAAATCATTTGCTTCAGGCAGAGTTTTTGTGGTAAAAGAAAAGACACGTTTTACGTTATCTTCTGTATCGATATTTGGATTTTCTTCTGTAGAAAAAGGATCGTCTAAAACAGCATCAAGCTCATCAAGCCCGCAGGCTGTGTTTAAAAAAATAAGGCATATAGACAACAACCCGAGAAAAATACAATATTTTCGTTTGCTGTTATATGCCTTTTTCAACTGTTATCAGCCTTTTAATTAGTTAGCTTTACCCTGAGACTGAAGTTCAATAATTCTTGTTTTAGCCAGATTGCCCCAATCATCATCTGAAACTTTATCATTCAAGGTTTTATATGCTTCAACAGCTCCTGCATAGTCACCCTGTGCTTCAAGAACACGGCCAAGACTAAAATATGCATGAGCAACCAATACAAACTCATCAAACTCTGCAGCAGTTTTATATGCTTCAGCAGCTTCTGCAAGCTTTCCTAATTCTTCGTAAGAAGCACCCTTATTATAATAGCAAAGTGGTGCAGTATAAGATTTCTTGCCTTTAGCAATTGCAGCATCGTAATAAGCAATTGCACCTTCATAATCTTTAAGGATATATGCAAGTTCTGCGCTAAGCATGTTTGCACGAACACCTGCAATTCCACCCTTCTTTGTATAAGGAGCAAGGTTTTCTATACATTCTGTTGCACGCTTTGTAATTTCTGTATCTTCAAGACCAGTTGAAGAATCAGTCAATTCATAATAATAAGCTTCAACAGCTGCAAGATCCTTTTTAGAAGTAGCAGAAACAATAATTGCACCTGCAATGAATCCAACAATAAGAACAAGCCCTACAATAAAAGTAATAAGCACAGGCTTTCTGTTCTTTTCAAGAAAACCATTAAGTTTTTCACTTGCTGTTGATTTTTCGTTTTTCTCTGACATATTAATAACCTCAATTTTTCCTATATTAATATTATTTACGGATCTGCAGTTCGTCAATCAGGCGGATTACATAAGTCCGTTGTATTCCAAGTACCTTTGCCGCTTTTGTCTGATTCCAGTTGTTTTCTTCCAGAATCTTTGTAACATATGCTTTTTTAAAAGCATTAACGGCAGTTTTTAAGGTTTTGTCGTCGCCTGTTTCAACAGACGGAGCAGAACCTTCCGAACCAATTGCCATATCAGAAGTTTTTATATAAGGCGGCTGGCCAACAATAAAAGCACGCTCAACGGCATTTTTAAGTTCGGCAATGTTTCCAGGCCAGAAGTAGTTTTTCATAACTTCCAGGGCTTCTTCAGAAAATCCCTTGAACCCTGACCCGCTTACTGTTTCAAGCATTGCAAAGTAGTAGTTCGCAATTGGAAGTATGTCATCCTTACGCTGGCGTAAAGGAATCATATTTACAGGAACAGAACTCATAAGACAGTACAAATCGTTAGAAAAAACGCCCTGTTCAATTTTATCTTCAAGGTTTACTTCAGTAGAAAAAATAAAACGAAGATTTTTCTGTTCTTCGCGGGTGGCACGCAAAAGCACCAGCAGTTTTTCCTGAAGTACTGCAGACAGATTGTCTACATTGCTTATAAAGATTGTTTTTCCAAGAAAGTCAAAGGAAGGAAGCTGCGAAACAAGGTCAAAAAAACGCTCAGTTTCGTGCTCAGAATAAACACGGCAATTATGCTCAAAGAAATCTTCCGGATTATTTTTACCCTGAAGATGAACCAATAAAGCAAATTGCCGTTTACCTGTTCCCTTTTCGCCCTTTAAAAGAACGCTGGCGTTGTTTCTGCAGAGCACCATAGAAATCTTCTTGAGCTCTGCAACAAACTGACTTTCGCCCGCCAGA
>JAFZLJ010000043.1 GCA_017551545.1 Treponema sp.
CTTGTAATTAGACCTCCGGGTCAAGCCCGAAGGTGACATGTCATTGTCGGGGTAAGCCCGAAGGTGACATGTCATTGTCGGGCTTGACCCGACAATCTCTATTCTAGAACTCCACTTCTTCGTCAAACAACGGTGTACTGAAATAACGCTCTGCAGTATCAGGTAAAACAGTAACTACAGTCTTTCCTTTTCCTAAAACCCGTGCAAGTTCAAGAGCGGCGGCAACATTTGTACCGCTTGAAATTCCGCACATAATGCCTTCCTTACGAGCAAGGTCTCTGCTTGTTTTGATTGCCTTTGAATCAGAAACAAGAAATATATCGTCGTAGATGTCTTTGTTCAAAATTGTTGGAATGAGTCCGTCGCCGATTCCCATCTGCAGGTGAGTTCCTACACTACCACCACTAAGAATTGCGGCATGCTCAGGTTCAACTGCCCAGATTGTAATGTCAGGATTTTTTGCTTTAAGTACTTCACCAATTCCTGTAAGAGTACCGCCGGTTCCAATACCGGAACAAAAGCCGTGGATTGGTCCGTCTACATCATTAAGAATTTCTATTGCAGTCTGCTCACGTTGAATCTGAGGATTTGCAGGATTTTCAAACTGTTGTGGAATAAACACATGAGGATCCATATGCTGCATATAGAAAGCTGTATCAATACATTCCTGAATGCACTTACCTATATCTCCGTTATCGTGGACTAACTTAACTTCGGCCCCATAATGCTTTACAAGCTTGCGGCGTTCTTCGCTTACACTGTCTGGCATAATGATTACCGTTTTATAACCACGAACAGCACCAATAAGTGCAAGACCAATTCCCTGGTTCCCGCTTGTCGGTTCAACGATGATTGTATTTTTATCGATAAGTCCCTTACGTTCGGCATCAAGAATCATGTTGAAAGCGGTGCGAGTTTTAATTGAACCACCCACATTCAAGCCTTCAAATTTTACAAGAATACGTGCCATGTCAGGTGTAACAAGCTTCTGGAGTTGAATAAGTGGTGTATGTCCGATTGTTTCAAGAATGTTGTTGTAAATCATAATATAATTAAATTAATAAGAAGGTCGTATCCTCCTGTAGAAAATGCCTGTCGCCAACAGAAGGAAGTTGTCGTCAGTCATTTTCTACTCCGGATACGACCTTAAATCAGTTTGTTAAAATAATTTTCAACAAACTACTTCTGTGCCAAAATTGCAATACCAGGGAGTGTTTTACCTTCGAGGAATTCGAGAGAAGCACCACCACCAGTAGAAACGTGGCTCATTTTGTCTGCAAGGTTGAACTTGTTTACAGCAGCAACTGAGTCACCACCACCAACTACAGTCATAGCACCGCGGCCAGTAGCATCGGCAACAAGCTGAGCAACAGTAGCAGTTCCCTTAGCAAATGCGTCAAACTCGAATACACCAACAGGTCCGTTCCATACAACAGATTTAGCTGTAGAAAGAACTTCCTTGTAAGCTTCGATTGTCTTAGGACCAACATCCATAGCCATAAGGTTGTCTGGAATATCAACACCGTCAACGGCAACTGGAGTAGCAGCAGCGTCAAACTTGTCTGCAGCAACGTGGTCTACAGGAAGAACAATCTTAACTCCCTTAGCAGCAGCATCTGAAAGAAGCTTCTTTGCTGTGTCAATAAAATCGTCTTCTACAAGAGAAATACCAACTTTGTGTCCCTGTGCCTTAAGGAATGTATAAGCCATACCACCACCAATTACGAGTGCAGAAGCGTTCTTCAAAAGAGATTCCAGAACGGCAATCTTAGAAGAAACCTTAGCACCACCAATAATTGCTACCTGTGGTTTTGGAGGATTTTCTACCATTGGCTGAATGTATTTAACTTCTTTTTCCATGAGGAATCCGCCAACAGATTCAACTGGCATAAACTTAGCGATAGAAGCTGTAGAAGCCTGATCGCGGTGAGCTGTTCCGAAAGCGTCGTTTACGAAGATGTCTCCATATGTAGCAAGTTCTTTTGCCATTACGTCACGCTCTGCAGCGTCCTTAGAAGTTTCTTCCTTGTGGAAGCGAACGTTTTCGAGCATTGCAACTGCACCTTCTGGAAGAGCATCAATTGCAGCCTTCTGTCCAAGTGCATCTGGAAGGAATGTAACAGGCTTTCCAAGCTTTGAAGCAAAGTAGTCAACAACCGGCTTCATGCGGTTCTTTCCGTTGATGAACTTTTCTGCATCAGCGTCTGTCCAGGTTTTACCTGCTTTTTCTGCTTTTTCCTGAGCCTTTTTTACGTCCTTTTTAGGGTCACCAAGGTGGCTCATAAGAACAAGTGAGCGTGGGCTCTGTTCAAGAATGTATTTGATTGTAGGAAGAGCAGCCATGATACGAGTGTCGTCCTGAACTACTCCGTCCTTCATTGGTACGTTAAAGTCTACGCGCATAATAATGCGTTTTCCCTTCAAATCTACGTCTTTTACGGTTTTAATCATACAATATCTCCTGTATATATTATTAATATAGAATATAATGAAATTTTAAGGGAAATTCAATAAAAGAACGTGCAAACATGAGGAAAACAGATTGCTCCCGCGGAATCGTGTCCACAAACTGCGGCTAGGGCTGTAAGGAAAGATTTTTCTCGCTTCGCTCGGCAGCCCTAGAAGCAGTTTGCGGCCCCGATTTCGCTCCGCAACCTGTTTTCTAATTACTTCCAGTTGTTTTTATTTTTTTTAATTTTTTCTATTTATAAAAACAGTCTTTATGTGTTATGATTAAAACCGTGAAAGATCGTGTCTTCTTTCCCACAGAGATAATTTTCGCGTGTACGAGTGCCTGCAATTTACATTGTGCGCATTGTTTTGTCGACAGGAATCCGCGCAAACTGGAGATTTCACAGGCTCTGGCACTTCTGGATAACTGTGTAGAAGCAGGTAGTCCTATTGAAAGGGTTGGATTTAGTGGCGGGGAGCCATTTCTTTATATGGATTTTTTGCTGGAAGTTACGAGGGCTGTCGTTTCTCATGACCTTCTTTTTGATCAGATTATGACTAACGGGGATTGGTGGAAGGACGAACAGGAACTTCGCAATACACTGCAGTCACTTTATGATGCCGGCTACGACGGAAAAATAGGGCTTAGTTGGGATGAATATCACGGGCAGTCTGAAGAACGGATGATTACTTTTATAAAGACTGTGCAGGAGATTTTTGGGGATAATTCGATTAATATTCAAAAAGTTGCAACTTCTGGGGTCCTTCGACAAGCTCAGGAACCCCACAATGGCGACGGACCACTAAAAGACATTCCTCTTTACACCCTTCCCCGCACTTACCCTGGAGACGACCCTCATGCATGGAAATCAAAAAAATGGTTCAAAGAAGACTACTGCGAAGGCCCCGGTAACATACTTTACATTCATGCAGACGGAAACATTGCACCCTGCTGTGGTTTTGCAAACGAAAATCAGGCCCTTTTTATTGGAAAAATAACAGACAGCTTTGAAACAATCATGAAAAATGCAGCTGAAAATAAAATGGTTCAGCTTTGCTTTACAAAAGGACTTTCCCGTTACCGTCGCTTCAAAAAATTTCCTGGAAAAACTTCTGATATCTGCAGCTTCTGCGATTACCTGTGTAAACAATAAAAGACCGCACCTTTCAATCAAGAAGGGCACGGCCTATATTATTATATATTAAGGTTTGTAAAATCAGATTTTATTTTGCATCATAGTATGATGTTTCTACAGGAACATATTCAAACGAAATGTCGTCTGATTCTGGAAGAAGGATTGTAGACATAAGCTTGTCAGAAAGAACTTCCTTAAGGAATACTGTTTGATCATCGTTGTCTGCAACATCATCCATTGCCTGCTGAATCTGACGTTCGTAAAGGTCTTTATCCAAAGTGTATACAACATAGTATGTATATTCATAGTTATAATCTGTTGCAAGCTTAGGATTCTTTACGTCTACTTTTGGAGTACGTGTCTTAATCCAGTAGTAATCTTCTTTTGCAAGACCATTCAATGTAACGTTTGTCATTGTTGCAGAATAAATCTTAGCAGCCTTAGTCTTTACCTGCTGATCTGCCTGACGAACTTCCATTTCTGACTGAACTGTCTGTGCAATTGTCTGCTCAATAGAAGAAGCAATTTCGGCACGTGCATCTACCTGATCTGTCCAGGCCTTCAAGAAGTCAAGGTCATTACCCTTGTTCTGAAGAATGAAAATCTGCTTGCTGTTTGGAATATCAAGCGATTTGCGTACACGCTTTTCTGAACCGTCACCAATTGCAATTACCCAATCAGGAATAGCTGAACCAAGTGCAAGACCCTGATAATCAATTACTTCAGGACGTCCTGTGTTCATAATTGGTTCTTCACCCTTCAACTTTAAAGTTGAACCACAAGAGGCAAGCATACCTGCCAAAGCCAAAACAGTTAAAACTGACAAAACAAATCTTTTCATTTTACATCTCCTGTATTTGTAGTGTTTTCTATATAAATAAACACACAGAAGTTAAAAGGTAACAAAAAAAATAGAAATTTTTAATTAATTTTTATAAAAAAAAAGGAGCAGATACACTCTATATGCATCTGCTCCTTTTACGATTTTGTCTGTAAAACCCTTAGTATTTAAAAGCAATACCTATACGGGGAATAACTGTATAGTTCGTATATTTATATTCTGTATTAGTCTGTTTTGCCTGAGAAGAGAAAGATCTGTCAGAAAATCCAAAGAAATCATAAGAAAGACCAACACCACCAGTAATACCAAGGCTGTCACCAATAAACCAGTTGAACATAGCGTCAAGACCAAGACCAAAAGTCATATAAAAACTTGTATCATTGGGTTGTTTTACCTGCATCATATCAAAATGAATACCAGGTGCAAGCAAAAGATTCATAGAACCAGTATCTACAAGTGTAAATCCCGGACCAAACAAGGCATTCATTTTCCAAATTTTCATATCAAGTGTTTCTAAATCATCTTTAGAGAATTTAACAGGACCAATTTGATATTTCTGTGTAAAAGTAATATCAACACTTGAGTATGGTTTAAAAAGACCGCGGTTAAAGTTGCAGCTTACAATACCAAAACCAATATCATTGAATTCCTGATCATAAGATTGTTTTGGTAGTCCCGGTGTAGTAATTGTTGTGCCTAAATTATTATATGGTGCAGAAAAAGTAATTGCTGTATACCTTCCGCCTGAAGCAAATGCAGCACAACCTGCAATCAAAAGAATTGCAGTTGACAAAATAATTTTCTTAATCATTTTCATAAAATTTCTCCTTAAAGAACAATAATTCTTTTTCTTCTTTTGATAATAGCCTCATTTTTTGGCTAGTGACAATTAATAAACAATGGATTTTATTATTAGTTACTACAATAAAAAACCGTGCGTAAAGCACGGTTCCTATGATTTGACACGCAAGTCGTAAAGGCTTGTCGTGTCGAAATTAATTTCTCCTGCAAGCAAAACTTGTCAGGAGATTAAACGTTTTTGACTGCAGGCGCAGCCTGTCAGTCAGAAAACAACTTAGCAGTTCTCAGAGAAATACTTAATAGTTCTTACCATCTGTGATGTATAGCTGTTTTCATTATCATACCAAGAAACAACTTCTACCTGATATGTGTCATCGTCAATCTTTGATACCATTGTCTGTGTAGCATCGAAGAGTGAACCAAAGCGCATACCGATGATGTCGCTAGATACGATCTGATCTTCGTTGTATCCGAAAGATTCTGTTACAGCCTTCTTCATAGCAGCATTTACAGAGTCCTTTGTAACATCCTTACCCTTTACAACTGCGAAAAGCATTGTTGTAGATCCTGTAGGTGTTGGAACACGCTGAGCAGAACCAATGAGCTTTCCGTTCAATTCAGGAATTACAAGACCAATAGCCTTAGCAGCACCTGTTGAGTTAGGAACGATGTTAGCAGCACCAGCACGTGCACGGCGGAGGTCACCCTTGCGGTGTGGACCATCAAGAATCATCTGGTCACCTGTGTAAGCGTGGATTGTAGACATAATTCCAGACTGGATTGGATAAGCATCATTCAAAGCCTTAGCCATTGGAGCAAGACAGTTTGTTGTACAAGAAGCAGCAGAAATGATGTTATCATTCTTTGTCAAAGTTGTGTGGTTTACATTGTAAACGATTGTTGGAAGATCGTTTCCAGCAGGTGCAGAAATTACAACCTTGCGTGCACCAGCGTCAATATGAGCCTGTGACTTTTCTTTAGAGCAGTAGAAACCTGTACATTCAAGAACAACGTCTACCTTGAGTTCACCCCATGGGCAGTTTACAGCTTCTTTTTCTGCATAAATCTTAAGAACTTTTCCATCTACAGTGATTGTTCCAGCATCATCATCAGCAGAAACAGTGTGA
>JAFZLJ010000044.1 GCA_017551545.1 Treponema sp.
GAACCTGTTCTTCCGGAATTAAATAATCCATCTACTTCGGTTGCAAAAATCGCTGGACTATCTTATAAGCTTGATTACACTTTTAATTCAAATCTCAAAACTCAGATTTTTTATAATCCAAAAGACAAAACTGATCAGACATATTTAAAAACACCGGAAGATTTTCAATGGGATAAAATTCAGTCTTCAATGTACACCTTAAAAGCTCCTGTTTCTTTAACAAGCGTTTTAGGTTACGGCGGAAACTTTTTTACAATGAGAAATGCTTTGTCGTTTGATCCTGTATGGCAGGGACATCCTAATACAGACGGTTATACAGATACTAAAGCAAAAGATTTGAAAAAAACAGATTATTCTGCGCAGGTAAGAAATCTTGTAAATACAAACTCAATCACTTTTATGCCTTTTACATATATTCCAGCTTTTTCTGAAACAGGAATTACCTGGAATAATACAATGAAAATTTTCAGAAGAAAGTTTACAGGCAATGCAGATAATCCTCAGTGGGAAACTCAGTGGCTCGATTTTACAGACCCTGAAAGTGTTACTGCAAACTCAATCAGTCTTACTCTTGGAATGAAAGAACTTGATTCAAAGTTTAAACAGACATTTACTTTTTCTTCTACGCTTAAACCTTTAACAGCAAAATATACAGGCAATTTAAATCTTGTTTTCCCATATGTCACCTTTAGCCTTGGTACAGGAGTTTATGAAAAGAGCAAGGATGATTCAACTTTGCAGTATAATCCTTTGCAGCAGTCGCTTAATGTAAATCTTTTTAATTCAACATTAAAGTTTTCTGAATCATTCAGCTATGTTTACAATGACAATACAGACAAAAAAGATAAGTATCCCGAAAATCTCAGACTTACTCTTTCTTATAAACAGCTTTCAATTTCATTCATAAGTTCTTATACATACAAATATGATTTGTATATAGACACACCAAATGAAAACGGAGACAAGGGGTATGTTCCACGTCCAGAAAAAGAATTTACTCCAACCACAGCTTCACTTTCATATATACTTCCTAACAAAACTCATTATGCATGGTATAACAGAATAAACTGGACTCCTGGACTTTCTACAAATATAAATTATGATTTTATTAAGCCTACAAACAGTTATTTCCAGGTTTTGCCGTCGCTCACTTTTAATATTAATGAATTTATGAAGCTCACTTTCTCTGCAACTATAAGAAATTCTACAATATACTGGTACTTCAAAGATTCAGGTAAATATGCATCTGATTCTTATTATGGGGACAATTTTGTTTCAAGAATATTTGCAGATCTTTTCCAGTCAACCGGATTATATGGTGTAAACGGCTGGTGTTTCGAAGATGGAGCCTTTAATGAAAACAGAAAGGCTTCGGGCTTTAAGTTAAAATCGCTTAATATGACATTTACTCATGAACTTCACGACTGGGATTTTAAGATGACTGTTAAGTTTGAACCAAAAATAGTAAAGATTAATAATGTTTCTAAATATGTTTATGACCCTTATGTTTCAATTGGTATTGTATGGAATCCAATGCAGAGTATAAAAACTAACTTAACACATGAATACAATGAAGCAAATGACGAAGCCTTGTGGGTCTTGAAATAACTTGCAATTAATGTTTTTGCACATTAAAATATAAATATAGAGGATTTTTTGAGCGAATATACAATTGTAGTTCCTGATAATGATATTATTTCTTGCGTGTGTGGAACTAATGACAGCAATTTACGACTCATAGAAGAAAGTTTAGGGGTTTCTGTTTTTACAAGGGGGAATGAGCTTTCTATACCTTCTGATGATAAAGAAACCTGCGAAAAATTCCAGTTTATAATTGACCGTATTGTAGATGAAATAAATGACGGCGGCATGAACAGCGAAGATGTTGTTGTTTCTGTACTTAATACACAAAAAAAAGTAAATGCCGACGAAATGTCTATTACAGTTCCCGGCGCATTAAAGAAAATCTACCCAAGAACACAGCATCAGGCAGAATATATAAACCTTCTTCAGACTAAAGACATGGTTTTTTGTACAGGAAGTGCGGGTAGTGGTAAAACTTTTCTTGCTGTGGCAGAAGCTCTTAAGCTTGTATTATCGCACAAAAAAAATAAACTCATTATAACCCGTCCTGTTGTAGAAGCAGGGGAAAGTCTTGGATTTTTACCGGGAGACCTTGAACAAAAAATTAATCCATATTTGCGACCGCTTCGTGATGCAATGGAAACAATTGTTGGTGTTGAAACTGTACGAAAGCTTACAGAAGCAGGTATAATAGAAACTGCGCCTCTTGCTTATATGAGGGGACGCACACTAAACAATGCGGTAATAATCCTTGATGAAGCACAGAACACGACAGTTTCGCAGATGAAAATGTTCCTTACGCGCATGGGTGAAAATTCAAAGGTTTTTATTACCGGAGATACTACTCAGGTTGATCTTCCTAAGAAACAGGTTTCGGGACTGGTGCATTCAATTAGTATTTTGTATAAAATAGAAGATATAGGCTTTATGGAACTTACAGCAGAAGATGTTGTAAGGAATCGTCTTGTTAAAAAAATTGTAAGGGCTTATGAACATGAAAAACAAACAGAAGAACAATAAAAATGGCGAAAAAAAGAATCCGGTTTCGGTTTTCTTTGCTTCGGCAGGACAGTATATAAAAACAAAATATCCTTTTCTGCTTTTACTTTTAATAGGTTACATTGCAATTTCGGCTCTTGTATTTGCAAAAATTACAACCAGCGAAACTGTAGCAAGCTTCTCTATAGAAGATTTTGAAATAGGTCAGATTTCGGACAGAACAATTATTGCCGAAAAAACTATTCCTGCAGATGACGCAAATCCTGTAACAATTGTTGCCGGTGAAAAGATTATCCGCAAGGGTTTTGAAATTACAGAAGAAGCCTACGCAAAGCTTAAGAAAATGATTGCTTCTCCGCTTTACATTGACTACAGAGCTTTTGCAAATAAGCTGCTATATCTTCTGATGATTTCTATAATGTATTATCTTTTATTTTCGCTCTTGCCGTTTGGCCGGAAGGTTAAACTTCAGGAGCCGCTGCTTCAGGTAATATTCCTTTTAATTCTTTTCTTTGCAGCTTCATTCGGGCCAAAGCTTCCGTTCTGTTCTTCACCGTATGCACTTTGTATAATTATTCCTGCAGGCCTTTTTGCAATGATTATCACAATCCTTTACGGTCAAAGTTCTGCAGTTCTTTTTTCTTTTGTAATGGCTTTTGCAGTACTTGGTTCGGGCAACTGGGATATTGTTCCGTTCCTTTATACACTTGCAACTTCTTTGTGTTCTGTAGCAATTGTCCGTAAGGTTGAACGACGAATTGATCTTGTGTTTGCAGCAATCATTCTTGCTTTATCTGACCTTGTTTTCTTTGTACTTTTGATTGTCATCTTTAATGAAACATTTATTTCAAATGCAAAGCTTTTCATAGGTATTCTTTGTAACGGATTCCTTTCCGGCATTTTGACTTTAGGACTTTTAACACCGCTTGAATACATGCTCAATACTGCATCTGTTTTCCGTCTTATGGATTTGAGTGATACAAATGCAGCGCTTCTTAAGAAAATGTGTATTACAGCAAGTGGTACTTACCAGCATTCTATGATGGTTTCCCAGCTTGCTGAATTTGCCTGCCGCGAAATTGGAGCTAATCCTCTTATTGCACGAGTAGGCGGTTACTATCATGACATTGGTAAAATTGATCAGAGCGAATACTTTGTAGAAAATCAGCAGGGCGAAAACGAACGTAAAAACGACATTAATCCAAATCTTTATACAACAATCATTAAGAGTCATGTTAAGAAGGGTGTTGAAAAAGCACGCCAGATGCATTTGCCGCAGGTTATTATTGATGTAATTTCTGAGCATCACGGAAACAGTGTAATTCAGTATTTTTATAATGAAGCAAAAGAAAAGGATCCGACACTTTCTCCAGAAGATTTTGCTTACCCTGGAAAGCCTCCAACCTCAAAGGAAAGCGGTGTTGTAATGCTTGCAGATACTATTGAGGCTGCCTGTCATACTCTTAAAAATCCTTCTATTCCTCGTCTTGAAACTTTTATTACAACTTTGATAAATGCAAAAATCGAAGCACATCAGCTTGATTACTGTGAACTTACATATCGTGACCTTACAAAAATAAAAGAGTCCTTTGTTCAGATTCTTGCGGGCTTCTATCACAGCCGTATTGAATATCCGGACCAGCAGGACCCTGATGCAGAAAAAAAGCCAGAAGCTACAGAGCCTGCAAAACCGGTTGAAAAGAAGAAGGTGGCAGAAAAGAATGGCAAATAGGATTTTTGTTTCGGTACAGGAGGGGATACGCGAACCAGAATGGCTTGATGCTGTACAAGGCTTTATTCAAACTGCAGCCGGCAAACTTAACTTTGATGGTGAAGAAATAAGCGTGCTGTTCTGTAACGATGAATATATGCAGGAACTTAATAAGGCATACCGTAACATAGATGCACCTACAGATGTTTTATCTTTTGAAAACGATGAAGAATATGAAGACGAAGAAGGCAAATGGAAATGTGTAGGCGATATAGTAATCAGTCTTGACACCTTACCTGTAAATGCCGAATATTTTAATGAAGATACAAATACAGAACTAAAGCGGCTGCTTGTTCATGGACTTCTTCACTTAAACGGAATGGACCATGGCGAAGAGCATATTCAGGCAGGAGTTGCTCCAGAATGCGAAATGCTTGTTCTGCAGGAAAATATACTTGAAAAATTAAAGGATGAAATTATTATAAAATGAGTTTGTTTGGACACAAAAAAAAGAATGCTGCAAAAAATGCAGATGAAAATGACATTATAGAACAGAAAATCCTCAACGAAGAAAAAAAAGATATGATTCAGGGGGTAGAGGACCTTTCTATTACTTCTGTAAAAGAGGTTATGGTTCCACGAATCGACGTAGACTTTATTTCTTCTGACACACCAAAGGATGAGCTTGTAACAAAAATCATTGCAAGCGGTCATTCACGTTTCCCTGTATACACAGATTCTATAGACAATGTTGTAGGCGTGCTTTATGTAAAGGATCTTCTTAAAACTTTTGCAGAAAATCAGGCTGTAGATTTGCTTAAAATTATCCGTAAGCCATATTTTGTTCCGGAGAGTAAGCGCATTGACTCACTTCTCCGCGAGTTCAAGCGCCATCACCTTCATATTGCAATGGCAATCGATGAATACGGCGGAATCTCTGGAATCGTTACAATGGAAGATATTATTGAAGAGATTGTAGGTGATATTCAGGATGAGTTTGATAAGGAACGCGAAGATATTATCACAATCAACGAAAACGTATGGCTTTGTGATGCTCGCGTAGACTTAGATGATTTGAATGAAACAATAAACGCAGACTTCCCGAACGAAGATTTTGACTCACTCGGCGGCTTTGTATTTGATTTGTTCGGAAAGGTTCCTGTAAAATATGAAAAATCTTCATGGAACAACTATGACTTTATAGTTCAGGACATGGAGGGGCATAGAATAAACGTTATCAAGGTAATAAGAAACAATGAAAACAAAAAAGATGATGAAGAATAAAAGAATTGTAGTTTTTGCTGTATGTCTCTTTGCTTGCCACTCACTTTTTGGAGCCGGTAGTTCTGCTGCTGTACTTGAAAAGTATAATCAGGGAATAAAAGCTCAGGCTAACGAAAGCTACTATGAAGCTTCGCAGTATTATCTTGAAGTAACGGTAGAAAATCCGGCTTTTACAGATGCCTGGTATAAGCTTGCAGAATGTTCGTATAAGCTTGGCGAATTTGACCTTGCGCTTCAGTATCTTGAAAGTGCAGAAAAATACGAAAAGAATAATCTTCAGATTCAAAACCTTAAGGGAATGGTTTATGTTTCTCTTGGACGAATTGATGACGGACGAAATATCTTTAATAATATCCTTAAAAAATATCCGAACGATATAGACGCACACTTTGGTCTTGCAGAAATTGAACTTTATGAAGGAAGATTTTCCGGTGCACAAAACCAGTATATGGAAGCACTTAAACGCCAGAACACAAACAGAAAGGCATTGCTTTCGCTTGCACTTGTAAATGCAGAACGCGGTCAGTCAGAGGCAGCAGAAACATATCTTCGTCAGGCACTTGCTTATTATTCAGGAGAGCCTGAAGTTCATTATCTTGCTTCTGTAATTTATTCAATGAAGGGCGATTATGTTACTGCCGAAAAGCAGGCCCGTATTGCAGTAGAAGTAAACAGCAGCTACGACAAAGCTTACGATATGCTTTCTACAATTTTGTACAAGCAGTCACGATATAAAGAAGTAATTGATATAAGCGACTATCTTATAAGCCGCAACCGCAAAAATACAAATGCCTGGTTTATAAAGGGTGTTGCTCAGTGCAAGCTTGGAAACGTTTCTTCTGCAATTGAAACATGGACAGCTGGTCTTCAGATTAATCCTCAGGATGAAATTATGCGCAGTGCTATGGAAAATGAAATCCGTAATACACTGAGTCTCGAAGATAATCGCCGCAGCTATTATGCACAGTATCACATTGCAAATGCAAAACAGTATGCTTCACGTTACGATGGTTCCGGAGCTGTTTATGAATATCAGCGTGCACTTTTGCTTGATCCAATGAACTACGAAGCCCGCATGGCTTATGCAGAGATTCTTGAAATTAACGGAATGCATGAGCTGTACCTGGAGCAGCTTAAGTTTATAAAAGAAAACAACGAAGAACAGCTTGCGAATCTTAGTAAAAAACAGCAGACAGAGCTTAATGATAAAATAGAAGCTTTTGAATATCTGCTTTCTGATACACTTGGTAAAAAATGGAATGTTGATCCATTCTATCTGGACAAAACACGCTGGAACATTGCAGTGTTCTATGAAGACAATAATTCAACATTTATTCATGCAGATACAAACCGTCTTGTTGCAAATGCAGCTGCAGACATATTCAGTGGTGTTGCAATTACAAGCGTAAAAACTCAGGTTACTCCTGTAAGCGGTTATGGTGAAGCCTTTAAGAATTCACGCGCCGGTGGATTTGATTATTTTATTATCCTTTCTCTAAGCGAAGGCGAAAACGACATGACTCTTTCGAGTACAATGTATTCCGGCCGTACAGGACTTGAGATTTCTAAAAACTCATTCTATTGCACAGGAAACAACCGTTTTTCTACAGTATTGCGCCGCTTCCGTAATTCAGTTTTGGAAAAGCTTACAGTACGCGGAAAGATTCTAGACCGCAACGGAAAAACAGTTCTTGTAGATTTGGGTAAAGCAGAAAACATTGTAAAAGATGCTCAGCTTAAGATTATTAAGAAAGGACAGATTCGTACAGCAGATTCAGGAGTTGGACTTTATTACCGCGATGCCGATGTTCTTGGTACAATTACAATTACAACTGCCGGTGAAGAAATTTCTGAAGGAACTATAGAAAATCACGGATTTTATGATAAAATAAATATAGACGACGAGCTTGTGCTTGTTTCTCTGCCTGCACAGAATGCAAATAACGATGCCAACGGAAATGCCGTAGACAACGTTCCTGCTGCAGACGAAAAGGGTAATGCTGTTGTTAAGAATGAAGTAAAGGGTGAAGAGCTTGTAGACGAAATACGAAATGCAGTAGAGCGTCCTTCAATCCTTGATTTGTTAAGGAATATTTATTGATATGAAAAAATCATTTTTTGTTGCCGCCATTTTATTTACTCTTAGTGTTTGTCTTAGCGCACAGAACAAGCCTATTGTAACAGATATCCAGGCTGCTCCTGCAAAGGGCACAAGAATTAATATTTACTGGACACTTCCACAAAATCCCCAGCCTGCTATTACAAAACTTTTAATTTACCGCGACACAAGACCAATTTCTTCATATAATCAGCTTGCTGGTGCAGAGTTCCTTGCAGAACTTCCTCCTGAATCATGCGGTTATACAGATAAAGTCAGCGACTACAATGATTATTTTTATGCAGTAATTGCTTATACAGACCGTCCGTTTGATTTGATTTTAGTTTCAATGAACTCTACTGTAGAAGGAGTTCATCTTATAGCTCCGGAACCAAAAGATATTGAACCAAAACAAAAACCGGACGAAAAGCTTTATACAGACGGTACAATGCGCGAAACACCGCTTCCTTTTATTAATTATGTAGAAGGACAGGGGCAGGGCGACACCCTCATTAGTGATGAAGTTGCAAAAACAACAGCTTCTCAATTTTCAGGTACTACTACAAAAGTAAACCGCACTCCGGTTCAGCCATACTTTTTCGAAGAAGATTTAATTTCACCAGATTCAGGTGACGACTTTTTGCTGTTCGAAGTTCTTAAAAACACCTTTGTTCAGGAAAAATATGAAGAAGCAATTGTGCTTTTGAACAAGCTTAACGGTACAAATATAAGCGAAAGTGTCCGCAACAGGGTTCTCTTTTATATCGCCGAAGCCTATTTCTTCACAGGTGATTTTGAAGAAGCAGCCAAGGGCTTTGTAAAAGTAGCGCATGTTTATCCATTACAGACAAAAATCTGGATGAACTATACGCTGGATCGTATAGCAATACCAGAATAACCCGTCATTGCGAGGCGCGCAGCGCCGTGGCAATCCATTATATTGAAAATTCCCCCCATAACTGATATTCTAGACTTATGTTAGAAGAGATAAAAATACCTATTGAACAACTCCGTGAAGAAATTATGAATGTCTGGGGGCGTCTTTGACTCCGACGCTATAGATAAATCGATTGCAGAAAAAATGAAGCAGTCCGAGGCTCCCGGCTTTTGGGATGACCACGAGGCTGCAGAAAAGGTTATGGCACAGGTTCGTAAGCTTAAGAACCGTGTTGAACCTTGGCGTGCACTTCTTGCCGAAATGGATGATCTTGATGCAATGTATGAACTTGCAGAAGAATCGGGCAGTGCAGATGATGAAGCCGAAGTACAGTCAATGTATGATGCGGCAAAAGAAAAATTCGAAAAATTAAATATCCTCAACCTTCTTAGTGGTGAAGTTGACCAGAATGATGCGTTCCTTACAGTTCATGCAGGTGCTGGTGGTACAGAAGCCTGTGACTGGGCATTTATGCTTAGCCGAATGTATCTTCGCTGGGCAGAACGTCACGGTTATAAAACAGAAGTTATGGATGAACTTGAAGCAGAAGGCGGAATCAAAAATATCACAATTCAGATTTCGGGTGATTTTGTATACGGCTACCTCAAGGGCGAAAACGGAATCCACCGACTTGTACGCATAAGTCCTTTTGATGCAAATGCACGCCGTCATACTTCTTTTGCTTCTGTTTATGTTTATCCTGTATTGGACGACACAATCGAAGTAGATATCAAACCGGAAGATTTGCGTGTAGATACATACCGTGCAGGTGGAAAGGGTGGTCAGCACGTAAACAAAACAGACTCTGCCGTTCGTTTTACTCATATTCCTACAGGTATTGTTGTTGCCTGCCAGAGTGAACGAAGCCAGATTATGAACAGACAGTCGTGTATGAACATGCTCAAGGCACGACTTTACGAATATTACAGGGAACAGAAAGAAAAAGAAAATTCAAAATTTGCTGCCGAAAAAAAGGATATTTCTTTTGGTAGTCAGATTCGTTCTTATGTTTTCTGTCCTTATACTATGGTTAAGGATCACCGTACAAAACATTCCGTTGGAAATATTCAGGGAGTAATGGACGGCGACCTTGATGAATTCATGAACGCTTACCTTGTGGCAAAGTGGAAGGGCCTGCTTATGGATGGGGCCGGAGATGATGACGAGGAAGTTTAAGCTTGCTCTGATATTTTTATTATTTTCCTCTTCAGGCATTTTTGCTGCAGCTGCACAATCGGAATGGATTGTTGCGGCTCAGAAATTTACATTTACAAGAAATCAGACAGACTCAGTTGCTCAAGGCATGGCTGTAATGTTTCCTTCAAGAATCCTTGAAAAGCTCAGCTCCAACATGTACCGCAACATCAATATGGAAGAATCTCAATCAAGGGAACTGTACAAGCTTCGTCAGGAAACTAATTCTCTTTTTCTTCAGCTTTCGAGCGAGGTAAAAAAACGAGACAGTCTTGTTCTTGAAAACTATTCACAATCAGAATTAAACCGTAAGCTTATAGACGCAGACAAAAAGGTAAACGAAATAAAGAAAAAGCTTTCTGATAATCTTAAAACTCAGATGACCCTGACAGATATTGCATGGGATAATCAGGTAAGTGAAAAAATTTCACTTTATAAAAACGACATTTCTGCTTTATATACTCCTTCTGAACAGGTAGCGGAACAGGGAATAAAAAGTGCGGCTTTTGAAAAAGAAGTTGTAAATGCAAAAATAAACTGTCTTATAACAGGTCAGATTACTGCTTATGATGAATACATTGCATTAACTGTTCAAACTTATGTTTTCCCCGGAGCAAAGCTTGTTTCTACAATCACAGAAATCGGAAGCCTTGATGATACAGAATACATGGCTCTTAATATAGCAAGACAGCTTGCACCTGTAATTACAAATTCAATTCCGGTAACAATACAAATAAATGTTGTTGAGCCGCAGGATTCTTCAACATTCAAAACTTACATAGACGATGTTCTTTATAACTCAATAGAAGATTCTTTTATAATTGATTCAGGTGTTCATCATATTCAGTTTATTGCAGAAGGTTATAAAAGCGCCGGAACAAATTATTATTTTGAAGGCAACAAATTTTATGATATTCAGGTAGAGCTTAGTCCGCTTGAAGAAAAAACTATATATGTAAAATCAAAACTTAATGATTTTGGAAAGTATATGATAAACGGAAATGAAGGCGAGCTTCTTAGTGATAATACTGCAAAAATCATAATTAATGATAATCCTGTTCTTGGACAGTTTATTACAGATGACGATTCTTCTGCTTTCTTTTATATACCGCAGGAACAGCTATATGATGATGTGCTGTATACGGCAAAGCTTAATTCATTAAATCACAGTGACTATATAGAAAAGCATCGTAAGCGCATGTATCTTTCATACAGTATTCTGGTAACCTCTCTTGTTCCTACAATTATTACACAGGGCAGACTTTCAAGTTATGTAAAGCTTTTTAATGATTCTGTAAGTGTAAGTAATTTAAAGGCACAGGGAAGGTACGAAGAAGTTTATAAAGAAGCAAAAGCATGGAATACAACTGCAATTATTTGTACGGGAGTTTCTGTTGCTGCAGGAGCGTGGTTTGTATATGAACTGTACCGCTATTTTTCTGCCGCAAACAGTGTGCTTCCGGAAAAAACAAAAATTGATTTTGACTATATGCCACCTGTTCCAGAACCAACAGACAGTGAAATAAATACAATGGAGTAATAAATGAAAAAGAGTTTCGGTGAAAAATTCAAGGCACTTTTTAAGAAGAAGTCGGCCATAAGTGATGATTTTTATGAAGAGCTTACAGATATTCTTGTAGAAGGCGATATTGGAGCTAAGACTGCGTTCCAGATTGTAGATGAGCTTGAAGAAATCTGTACAGATAAAAAGATTTCTGAACAGGATGCAGTTATACAGGAGCTTAAACAGCTTCTTTTAAAGAGCGTAAAGTCTGTAGAACTTGAACCGGAAAGTGGAAAAACAAATATCTGGATGATTCTTGGTGTAAACGGTGTTGGTAAAACTACCTCTGTTGCAAAAATGGCAAGAATGTACGCAAATAAAGGTGTTCAGAATGTAGTTTTAGCTTCTGCAGATACATTCCGTGCAGCAGCAATTGAACAGCTTGCAATGCATGGCGAAAAAGTTGGGGTTCGTGTAATCAGTCATCAGCATGGTTCTGATCCTTCTGCTGTAGTTTTTGATGCCGCAGAAGCAGTAAGGGCAAAAGGTTCGGGCCTTGTTCTTGCAGATACAGCAGGACGCCTTCATAACAAAGAAAATCTTGTACGCGAGCTTCAGAAAATCAATAAAACATGTACTCTTAAAGCAGATGAAGGCTGTTATAAAAAGCTCATAGTAATTGACGCTACAACAGGCCAGAATGCCTTGCGCCAGGCAGAAGTATTCAACGAAGCTGTAGGTGTAGATGCAATTATCCTTACAAAATATGATTCTACTGCTAAAGGCGGCGTTGCTGTTTCAATTGGCCGTGAGCTTGGCATACCTGTAGCATATATCTGTACAGGTGAAAAATATGATGATATTTCTGCATTTAATCCCGAAAATTATATAGATGACTTTTTAGGCTTATAAGCAGCCCTTTTTATGCCGCATGAAAAGATTTTTATTTGCAGGTTTGCTCCTGATTTGTTTGACATTATGTTCGTGTTCTCGAAAAAAAACTGCTGAACAAGAAGCGGCGGTTCCTGTACAGATTGAACAGTCAGCAGAAGATCCTATCCCGGAAGAAATCTATATAGAAGAAAACGAACCTCAGGAATATCAGACACTGGATTATCTTGAAGACGAATCTAATTATTCATCTCCTGTAATCCAGAATACACCAGAAGAACATGAAGTAGAACCTGTAGAAAAACGTCTTACAGATGCCTATAACCGCCTTAAGGCAATGGAATATGGCACAGAAAAATTCCTGCCTGTAAAAAATGGCGATTCTTCCATCCTTATTCATTATTCAAATAAAAACGCGGTACGACTTTTTTATGATGAGCTTTTCAGACTTGTAAAAAAAGAATACTGGAAAATGGATTCTGTTGAAGATGCAAAAATAACAGGAACAGAAGAATATTACTATAACGAAGATTCTAAAAAGCCTTATGAAAAGAAAATTCAAACAGAAAGCGCTGTTTTTGTTTCCAATTTCAATGAAAATGGTTTAATAATTAGAACAGAAAAGTTTGTGGACAATAAATCGTGCTCGGTAACAGAAATCATTTATGACAGTAAAGACCGTATAACAAGTGAAGTTGTAACCGAAGGCGGAATTGTAAAAAAGCAGCTATTTAATTATACAGTTACAGATCAGGCAGAATTAAACGATCAGGATCCGGTTCCGCCTGATTATAAGTATTATGAAAATGATATGCTTATAACAACAACTACTTATGTTAAAAAAGGGTTTTATAGTACAACAATCTGGTTTGATAAAGAAAACTGTGTCAAAGCAGATTATGAAAACTTTGTAAAGGTGCGGGAAGTATATTATACAAACGGTGTTGAGAGGCGTGTAAAGAATTATGAATAAAACAGGATTGTTTTCAAAGCTTAAATGGATAAATACTGTCTCACGTCGTTTTGCAAGAGTTGACCGTAAAGGTCGTTCTGCTGTTACTTCGTTTCTTGCAACCTTGGGAATCTGTTTTGGCGTAATGACTCTTATAGCGGTTATGAGCGTTATGAACGGATTTCAGATGAACTTTATAGACGCAATTATGGAAGTTTCTTCCTATCATATAAGGGCCGACAAGGTTCCTGCAGAAAAATCAGAAGAGTTTATGGCACTTTGCAGTCAGAATAAAAATGTTCTTTCTGTAACACCTTTTTATGAAGCACAGACTCTTATGACAGATGAAACCGGCCGTGAAAATGCAGCTGTTATAAGGGCAATTGAACCCGATGTTTATACAAAAGACGCCGGCTTTAAGAAAGAAATATCTATGGTAGCAGGTTCGTTTGACCTTTCTGAACCTGAAAACATTGTGCTTGGATACACTCTTGCAAGGCAGCTTCGTGTAGGAGTTGGGCAAACTGTTAATCTGCTTGTCCTTAGCGGCGGTAGTGATGTTTCTCTTTTAAGCGGTGACAGAAACTTTATAGTAACAGGACTTTTTAAAACAGGTTATGCAGACATAAACAGTGCATACTGCTTTATAAATATAGAAGCAGGCCAGAAATACTTTGGAAAATTTGCCGAAGTACTTTATGGTATAAAGCTAAAGAATTCCCAGGAAGATGCAAGGGCAATTGCTTCACTTGAAAAATCGGCACAGTCTAATAATATAGAAGCACATTTTCAGTCATGGCGAGAATATAATAAATCATTTTTCGGGGCACTTAGAATAGAAAAAAACATGCTTCTTTTACTTGTGGCAATAATTTTTGTTGTAGTAGGAATAAATATTTACAACGGAATGCGCCGACTTGTTTTTGAAAGAAGAAGCGAGATTGCAATACTTTCTGCAATTGGTGCCGAAAATAAAGATATAAAAACAATTTTTATAATGCGTGGTTTAACAACAGGTGCAATAGGGGCATTTGCAGGAGTAATTCTTGGACTTTTAATAAGTGTAAACACAGAGTTCCTGTTTAATGCGGCTGCCCGTGTAATGTACTGGCTTCAGTATTGTGTAACTGCTGTATTTAATCACCAGAACCTTATGTATGTTCAGGAAAATTCTTCCTATGCAGTTTATGCAAATATTCCGGCAAGAATTTTCTTCCGCGAAGTTGTAATGATTGCTTTATTCGGAATTATTTCTCCTTTGCTGGCATCGTGGGCTGCAAGTAAAAATGTTTTAAAAATGACTGTTGCGGAGGTACTTCACAATGAGTAAAATCCTTGAAATTAAAGACCTTGAAAAAACTTATGTTTCAGACAGCGAAACACTTACAATTCTCAAAGATTTAAACCTCACTGTAGAAGAGGGCAGCAAGATTGTAATAGTTGGTGAAAGTGGAAGCGGTAAAAGTACGCTCCTTAATATAATTGGTGGAATTGACAAAATTACTGCAGGATCAGTTCTTGCGGGGCCAAAAGGTAAATATAATCTTTCAAAGCTCGATGAAACAGAAATTGCAGAATATCGTTCTTCATTCTTAGGATTTATTTTTCAGTTCCATTATCTTTTAAAAGATTTTACTGCTTTGGAAAATGTTTATATGCCTGCCTATATTGCAGGAGTTCCAAAGAAAGAAGCAGAAGAAAAAGCAGCACAACTTTTGCAGGATGTTGGTGTTTATGAAAGAAGAGATCATCTTCCTTCACAGCTTTCCGGAGGAGAACGCCAGCGTGTTGCAGTTGCACGTTCACTTATAAATAATCCGTCTCTTATTCTTGCCGATGAACCAACAGGAAACCTTGACCCTGCAAATGCATCGCTTATTGGAGAGCTGCTTTTTTCAATGGTAGAAAAATATAACAAGACTTTGCTGCTTGTTACTCATGATATGAATCTTGCCCAGAAGGGTGAAAAATGCTTTAAGATAAAGAAGGGCCGTCTGGAACTATGACTTTTAAATCTTCATTAATGTTTGCAAAAAGTCTCATATTTCCTCGTGCCGAAAAAAAATCTTCTGCCCGCCGAAGCTTGTGGGGAGCACTTATCTGCATTGGCTTGAGCGTTGTTCCTTTAGTAGTTGTTCTTTCTGTTTCAAACGGAATGATTCAGGGAATGACAGACAGAATCATAGGACTTTCTTCTAATAATATTCAGGCTTATGTTTCGCCAAAACTTAAAGATACACAAACCCCGGATTCTTACCGCGCTTATGCCCAGCAGTTTCTTGATGTAGACGGTGTTCTTGAAGTTTACCCCGAAATTGGTGTTACTGCTCTTGCTGCCGGAAAGAAAATGCGTACAGGTGCACAAATCCGTGCTGTAGATAAAGATATTTTTTCAAAGAACAAAGCCTTCCGTGAACTGTTTACTCTTATAGAAGGAAACTACGACGATTACGAATATCAGGATGCAGAAGAAACAAGCAGTTCTTTAAGAATGGCGGTAATTGGTCAGAAGATGGCCGAAATGCTCGATATTCACGCAGGCGATACTTTCCGTGTAATTACAATAAAAACAAATAACGGAAAACAGTCTCCAAAGCTCACATCATTTACTGTTGCTGCAATTGTTTCTTCGGGCTATCAGGAGCTCGATGCTCTTTGGATTTTTGTTCCGCTGGAAACAGTGTATCAGTTTGTTTCACTTGATAATGCTTCTTATACAATAATGATTAATACACCAGATGCATATTCTGCAGACCTTGTAAGAATCCAGCGTGAACTAAAAGCTCAGTTCGGTAAATATATGAACTTTTACAGATGGGATCAGGTTCACGAAGCAGAGTTCGAAAACTTTTCTTCTACCAAGGTTATGCTTGTATTCATAATGCTGCTTATTGTTCTTGTTGCTTCAATCAATATTTCTTCTGCAATCGTCATGCTTGTAATGGAACGAAGAAAAGAAATTGCAATTCTTAAAAGTATTGGTGCAACTCCTTCGGGCATAACTTTCTCATTTATTATTACAGGAATGACCTGCGGACTTGGTGGCTTAATCATTGGACTTCCGTTTGGACTTCTTGCTGCTGTAAATGCTAATCAGATTGTAACAGGCATAGAAAAAATAATTAACTTTTTTGCCCGTGTTGGTTATCTTTTAAAAGGTGTACCTGCAGATGAAATAAATGCAATAAAGCTTATGGATCCGGCTTATTATCTTCAGACAATTCCGGTTAATCTGCCTTTATCTCAACTGCTTTTAATTTCGGTGGCAACAGTGCTTCTTGCTCTGTTAGTTTCAATTATTCCTTCTGTTAAAGCCGGAAAGGAAAAACCTCTTGATATTATAAGGAAGGCATAAAGAGTAGAGCTGTAATGAAAAAGCTGTCGTTGATAACTAAAATATGTATATCAGTTTTTCTCGTTATAATTTCTATGGCAATCCTTTTGTCTGTGCCTTTGTATCGTCGTCTTGGTAAAATTGTAGATAAATATTCAGACAAGCTTGTTGAACAGATAAAAGACAGAACAGGACTTTCTGTCTCTTATGATTCAATTTCTCCTTCTGTGTTTGCTTATCTTGGAGTAAAAGGAATTAAGGTTAATGACAAAGAAGGAAGAACTATTGCGCAGATAAAAAGCACTCATATTAAATACAAGCTCTTTCCTCTATTAAAAAAGGATTATAAATCAATCTTAAAGGGCATAACAATTAATGGTGTTGACCTGAACATTATGGAACTTATAGATCTTGTTCAGGAATTGCCGTTTGCAAATGCACCTCCGGATGATGAGGTTGAGCAAAAGCCTCCGCCAGATACGAATCAGGTATATGATACAATAAAACTGGTGATGGATTACATTCCGCCTAACATAACGGTAAAGAATCTGTCATTAATTTACAATAAAAAGCCTCTTTACGCTTCCTTGCTGGTCAAGGAAATCAGAGTTTTAAATGCCGAACAGAAAAAATCAATAGATTTTAATGTAAACACCTCTGCGTCAATTGCCTATAACAATGTTGTAGACACTAAAGGTGATATTTCGTTCAACGGTTCAATAACCTCTGTGCTTGATGATTCGTTTGTTAATATAAATTTTGCAAACTTTACCCAGGGAAAATTCAAGCTTAATAAATTAAATTTCCTTGCAACCTACAAAGACAAAAAACTGAACCTGCGAACAATCCAGAATGTAATTCCTGTTACCGCCGATTTAGTATATGACTTTACGCTGAATGAAATTGAAGCAAAAATCCAGAGCGACAAGCTTAGTCCGTCTTCTGTTTTCTCAACAATTTCAGATAAAAATCTTTTGAATAAAATAAAAGATTCTGCACTCACAATAGTTGCCGGCGGAAAATACAACATCAATGAAAATATTATTTCGTATTATTCAAACGGAAAAATCTTTGTACCTGAAACTTTAGTTCCTGGAACAATTACAGCAGATTATTCGCTAAACGGAAACAACAAAAAATTAGTTCTTAATTCTCTGACTGTCGACGGCCAGAATTACAGCGGAAACACAAACCTTTCGTATATTTTTAATACAATGCAGCTTAGCGGTACTGCCGATTTACAGAAATTTATTCTTCCAAACGGCAATAACATTTCTACAGAAATTTATTTTGATCCGCTCGAAAACGCAGGTTTCATGTTATTCTCGCCGCAACTGTTCATAGGCGAAAAGGCACTTACTGCAATTCAGGCAAGCGTAATTCCGCGCAATGATTCAATCGATTTTGACCTTGAAGTAAATGATTATTCACACATAGACGAGTTTGATGATTTTACTCAGGGTACGATTAAACTAGACGGAAGTTATCTTACACAGTCAAAATATGTACAGACAAGCGTTTCCCTTAATTCCATTTATCTTGATACAGTACTTGGTATTGTTAAAGAAATGATGGGCGAAAAAGAAGCTTCTGCAATTGATCAGTCTTTGGGCGCAGTTTCCGGATTCGTTTTCTCTGGCGACGCATATTTTTCTACAGACTTAAAATCTGTTTCGTATAACATTCCATACCTCGTACTTGCTAACTCTAAAAAAGATAACCAGGTTTTACTCATTGCTTTAAACGGAAACGAGCAGTCTATTCAGCTTAATAATTTTTATCTTGTTTATAATTCTTTTGCCATAAATGCAACTGCCTCGCTAGACTCAATGCCAGACAGCTTAGATAAATTTTACACAGTCGATATTCTTGCGTCGTCAATTCCATATCATTTTTCGGGAACAATTATGCCCGAAGTTGTAACGCTTACAGGCGATTATGGAACAGACGCAGAAATACGAATAAATAAAAACAACAGCTTTGAAGGTTATGCTTCGTTCAAAGGCCTTCCGTTCATGCTCAATAATTCTGCCTACATAGTTTCGCTCGATACTTTGTTTGATTATTCACAAGAGCAGGGGCCTGAAGTTACTCTGCAGCTGTTCCAGGTAGAAAAAGACATTCCTGATTCTTCTGTAAATCCAAGACTTGAACTTTCAGGAAACGGTACAAAATATGGTGCTCAGATTAATTCCATTTCTTATACCGACTTGTATTCTTCATTGCAGGGAAATTCTGATGTAACAATAAACTTTGATTCAAATGTTTTCAGTTCTGCAGGTATTCAGATAAATCTGCGCGATGAGCTTGCCGAAGAATCTTTTGTTGTAGACGCAAATGTTTCTAACCCAGAGCTTGTTGAACTTAATTCTAAAAATCTGTTCTCGTCACTTTATGCAAACGCAATGGTTGAAATTTCAAACTTCAGCCTTAACCGTTTTATGCGCGTTAAACATGATAACAATGAGCTTTCTGCAAGCCTTTATCTTTCCGGAACTCTTGAACATCCTTATGCAACTGCTTCGATTGAAAAGCTCACATTCCTTTTGAATGACGAAATTGTTTCTGCTACAGGTTCTGCAATTCTTGAAGAGCGCGACTTAACTTTGAATTCATTTACAGTTAATGCCAAAAAATGGGTAGTTTCAGATGTCTGCGGTAATGCTTCGTTTAAAGATTTTACCGGAAGAATAGACGCTCAGTTTATGACAAAAGGGCAGAAGAACATAGTAATGCCGCTTTCTCTTTTTGTAGAAGATTCTTATGTGCCTGAAGATTCTGTTTTCCCTGAAAGTCTTTCTATCAAGCTTTCGTGCCCAGAACTAAGCGGAACTCTTTTAAAGAAACCTGTTGCTTTTGACCTTTCCGTAAATTATACAAAAGATTTCCTTTCATTCTATTCTTCAGAAAATCTTGGTTTATACGGAACCTTTGGAACAGAAGAAGGGCTTTATGCATCATGGAACATGGGCGACATAATTAATGCAGACATCACAGGAAGCTTTGACAAGGCAAATCCATTTATAAAAATCTCTAACGCAAACATAGACTTGAATAAGCTTTTTGCAAACATCACTATTGATGATATTATCAAGGTAGACCAGGGCTTAGTAAAAGGTTCTGTAACAATGCGCGGACCATTTGATACTCCAGATTTCAAAGGTGCGCTTTCTATTACAAGTCCTCAGTTCTATCTGCCGTTCCTGTTTGATCAAAGGCTTTCAACAGATAAAATTCTTCTTACTGCTTCGAATAACGAATTCTCTGTTTCTGAATCTGTTTACAGCTTAAAGAATGTTCAGAAGTTCAAGATGAGTACACATGCATACATGAATAAATGGTCTGTTGATCATTTTGACATGAAGCTCCTTACTCTAGAAAAACAAACTGTTCCTATTAAGTTCAAAAGTCCAATCATAAAGCTTAACAGCGATGCTCAGGTTGACCTTCTTATTACCTGGGAAAATAAAAACTTTGACTTTACCGGAAGCACTTATTGCGAAAACCTCAATATTATTTCTGATTTAACAGATATTTCAAATAATAACGCACAGTTGAACGATAAAGATTTTGATTTCAGCGTTACAACATACCTTGAAATTAAAGTTGGAACCCATTCATCTTTGAACTTTAATCCGCTTTTGCGTTGTGTATTTGTTCCACAGTCTTCTATTTCTTGTAAAGTAGATACTGCTGCAAATCTTTACCAGATTGACGGTTCTTTGCAGATAAAATCAGGTGATGTTGCTTATTTGAACCGAAACTTCTATATAAAAGAAGGAAACATTAAGTTTAATCCGCAGGATGTTACTAATCCTCTTGTAACGATAAAAGCCGAAACCCGTGAACGCGATTCTGAAGGCCAGACTGTAAGAATCATTCTTTCTGCCGAAAACCAGTATCTGCTTGATTTTAACCCTCGTTTTACTTCAATTCCGCCAAAATCAGAAAACGAAATCAAGCTTTTGATGGGTCAGATTGTTCTTGCCGATTCTGATTCAGTTGGTGATTTATTCGTTTCTGCCGGTGAATACTATCTTCAGTCAACAATTGTAAGAGAATTAGAAAACAAGTTGCGAGATTTGCTGAATTTTGATATATTTTCAGTACGTACTAATATATTACAGAATACTATATATTTGAGTAATAAAAGAAATGAAACAAAAAGCATGACTATTGGTAACTTCTTTGATAACTCAACTGTTTATATAGGTAAGTACATCGGAAGCGCATTATATGTAGATGCAATGCTCAATATGTCTGCGTCGGATTATGTAGATACAGAGTATTTGTCTACTGGTAATCTTCTTTTCCAGCCTGAATTTGGTCTGGAACTGGAATTGCCGGTGATGAACATAAGGTGGGATATGACATGGGATCTTACACCAGGTCTCCAGTTTAAATCCTATGTGCCTGCAACATCACTTTCGTTTTCGTGGAAATTTAATTTTTAAAAACGGAGTTTTTTTTTATGCGCAGAAAGTTATTGAGCATATTTTTTATACTTTTCTGTCTTTGCGGAGCCTTTGCTCAGGAAGAAGACGGCGACTGGTTTTGGGGACATACCATTTCAAAAATCGAAATTGAAGGCTTAAAAATCATAAAGAAATCTGAAATTACCGGTGTAACAAGTTCTTTTATAGGCCAGCCGTTTACAGAAGAGCTCTACAGCGAAATTATTGATAAGCTTAATGAACTTGATTTCTTTGAAGATATTGAACCTTGGGTAACTCACGATAAAGATCCGGAAAAGGTTCTTCTTGTATTTAACGTAACAGAATATCCTGCAATCACTAAAATTGAATTTGTCGGAAACCAGAAAATCAGAAACGGTGAATTAAGGGAATTAATAAAATCAAAGAACAATGAAATCTATAATGAAAACCGTGTTCTTATTGATGAGCGCATTATTCGCGAACACTATATCGAAAAAGGTTATACAGATTCACAGGTAACTCACACAACAGAAAAAACAGATAATGGAATAAAAATCACTTATGAAATTACAGAAGGACGCAATACTGTAATAAGCAGCATTCACATGACAGGAAACACAATTGTTTCTGAACGCGTTCTTAAGGGTAAAATCTCTCTTAAAGAAATAGGCTTCCTTAAAGACGGTGCTTTTAAAAGCTCAGCACTTGAACTGGATAAAAAGACAATCCTCAGCTATTACAATGAGCGCGGTTATATAGATGCCAATATTCTTGATGTAAAAATTGAATCAACAGATAATGATGATAAGCAGCGAACAGACCTTACAATTACTTTTGTAATTCAGGAAGGTCCGCAGTATACATATGGTGGTCTTGAACTTACAGGAAACCAGATTTTTACAACAGAAAAGCTTGCTTCACAAATGAAGCTTAAGAAAGGTGCTGTATTTAATTCTATAAAATTCGAAGAAGGCCTTTCTGCAATTACAAACGTTTATTATGAATCTGGATACATGTCTAACGGCTTTTATCCTGTTCCTACAAAAGATACAGACCGCAAAGAAATTTCTTATACTCTTGTAATTGACGAAAGGGCACGCAGCCATATTGAAAACATAATTGTAAAGGGCAATAACAAAACAAAGGATTATGTTATCACCCGTGAAATTCCAATTGAATCGGGCGATGTTTTTTCTCGTGATAAGGTTATTTCTGGTTTAAGAAATCTTTATAACCTTCAGTATTTCTCTAACGTAATTCCAGACGTTCAGCAGGGTTCAGAAGAAAATCTTGTAGACCTTGTTTTTTCTGTAGAAGAAACTTCAACAATTGCAATGAATGTTGGTATGGCATTCTCTGGAATAACAGACCCAGAAGACATTCCTGTTTCACTTTATCTTACCGTTTCTAATACAAACCTTTTTGGCGAAGGAAAAGCAATTTCGGCTTCTGTAAATGCAGCTAAAAAATCGCAGACAATAGACTTTTCATATTCTCAGGGCTGGATCGGAGACCTTCCTATTACATTCCAGGAATCTCTTTCTTTCTCTCATACAAACGGCTACACACCAATTATGATGTATCAGCCAAACGGAGTATTTGACCAGTATCATTACAATGTTAATTACGAAGGATTTTCTGCAACACTTGGAACTGCCCTTGGCAGAAGATGGACTCCTCGTTTTGCAATTCTTTCTCTTGCCGGTGGTATTAACAATACTCTTACTAAATATATTTTTGATGAACATTCGTTCGTACCGGTTGATTCAGGAATTTCAATGTATGGAAACCGCGTAGGACTTATGAATACATTCTGGACAAGCTTCTCTATGGATGATCGTGATTTAAACTATGATCCTTCAAAAGGATGGTTTGCAAGCCAGAAGTTTACTTTCAATGGTCTTATTCCAAAAGTAGAAAAAGAATTCTTTATGAGTTCAGAAACAAAGTTTGAATACTATTTCACATTGTTCGACTGGCAGATTGCAGAAAAGACTTCTTTCAAGGGAATCTTTGCATTTTATACAGGACTTACAATGCTGTTCCCAATTAATAATTCTGTAATCAGTGATTCTAACAAACCATATATCGACGGTATGTTTACAGGACGTGGTTGGGCAGAGCTTTACAGATCTGCAGATACTAAAGGAAAGATTTTGTGGAATACACAGGTCGAATTCCGTATTCCATTTGTTCCAGGCGTAGTAGGATTAGACTTCTTCCATGATGCTGTTGTTGTAAAACCAGAAGTAAAACAGCTTTTCACAAGTCTTTCTATGAACGACTTCTACTTTAGTATGGGTCCTGGAATCCGCTTCCTTATGCAGCAGTTCCCGCTTCATCTGTTGTTCACCTGGCGCTATCAGGTTATTGATGGTAAAGTTAAGTGGGGTGGTAAAGACGGATACGAACCATATATGTTCGTTCTTTCATTCAACATAGTAAATAAATAAAACAATATTTTGTTTTGTAAATAAAGAGGAAATAAAATGAACAAGAAGATTTTAGCTTTAGGCATTGCTTTTGTTATTTCTATGGCAGGTGCTTTTGCACAGCAGATTACAAAGTTTGGTGTTGTAGATACATCAAAGGTATACAACGCTTATTTCCGCAACTCTGCACCTATTAGAAACTACGAAAAGAAAAAGGCTGAATTTCAGGAAGAAATAGACAAACGAACTCAGGAGCTTAAAAGCCTTCAGCAGAAAAAGGTTGAATACCAGCAGAACGGAAACGAAAGTCAGGCTCTTAAGGTCGAAGCAGAAATCACTAAGAAAACAGATTATCTTAGAGAATATACAAATGCAAAAAACGTTGAACTTGAATCTATGCTCAAGTCACTTGAAACTTCAGATGAATTTTATAAAAAATTATACGACACCCTTGAAAAAATTGCAGAAAGCGGTGGTTACAGTATGATTTTGAGTCTACAGGCTTCTAATTCAATTTTGTGGTACAGCAATTCAGTAGATATAACTGACCAGGTTATTCAAAGACTTGGATATTAACCATGGAAAACAATGAAAACCTTACACCTATGATGGTTCAGTACCGTTCAATAAAAGAACAGTACAAAAACGAGGTTGTATTTTTTCGTTTAGGAGATTTCTACGAGATGTTCGATGACGACGCCGTAGAAATTTCACGCATTTTAAACTTAACATTAACTCACCGCGCAAGTCAGAAAATGTGCGGTATTCCTTATCATGCTGCAAAAGTTTATATTGCACGACTTTTGCGTCTTGGAAAAAAAATCGTAATATGTGAACAGGTAGGTGAAATTCCTCGTGCAGGAAAAGGAATTGCAGAAAGAAAGGTTGTAGAAATAATTACACCCGGAACTGCTGTAGAAGCTGAATATCTTGAAGGAAACCGTGCTAACTATCTTGCAGCCTTGTCTGTTGTAAAGGGAAGGGCCGGCTTTGCTTTTATAGATGTAACTACTGCTTCGTTCAAAGCTACCTCCTGGCCCGCAAACAAGATGGGCGAAAACTTTGTAAAGGAATTAAACCGCGCATCACCACGAGAAATCCTTTTACCGCTGTCATTAAAAAATAATGAAGATATTCAGAGTGTACTTTCAGGCAGAACAGAAATAGCTGTTTCGTATTATCCCGACTGGGATTTTAATATTGAGTTTTCTTATAAAAGATTACTCCAGCAGTTCAATACAATTTCATTAAAATCATTCGGGCTCGAAGAAACAGATGCCGAAATTGCACCTGCAGGTTTTTTGCTTGATTATCTTGATAAAACTACAAATACAAAAACACCTCATGTAACCGAAATTACTAAATATGCCGACAGTGATTTTCTTATTATGGACGATTCTTCGCGCAGAAATCTTGAAATTACAGAAAACATGCGCGACGGAACTTCTTCTTATTCACTTATTGAATGCGTAAATTTTACAAAAACTGCAATGGGAAGCCGTCTTTTACGAAGCTGGCTTTTGTTCCCGCTTACAGACTGCAATGCAATTTATAGCCGTCAGGATAGAATTACAACACTTTACAAAGACAAGGATATGCTTAATAAACTTCAGACAGACTTATCTGTTATTCTTGATGTTGAACGTCTTGCAGGCCGTGTTGCAATGGACAGAGCACATCCTAAAGATTTACAGGCACTTCGTCTTAGTCTTGAGTCATGGGCAAATGTAAAGGAATATCTTACAGGCTATGATTTTTCTTTTATAGAATCGGAAACTTCTTCTAAAATTGTTGAGCTTATTAAAAATGCAATTTTAGATGATCCTTCAACTTCGCTTACAGACGGTGGAATCATAAGACCAGGCTGGTCCGAAGAGCTTGATCACTGGCGTCAGATTCACGATAACTTTAACAAAGTACTCGAAGCTTATGAAGAGGAAGAAAGAGAAAAGACTGGAATAACAACACTCAAGATTAAATATAATAATGCTGCAGGCTATTTTATTGAAGTTTCAAAAGGAAAGCTTTCTGCAGTTCCAGCTCATTTTATAATGAGGCGAGCACTTGTAAACGGCGACCGCTACACTACAGAAAAGCTTCAGTCACTCGAAATGCAGCTTAATGAATCTTCAACAAAAATCCTTGAACTTGAACGCGATTTATTCCTGGAAGTTCGCGAGCAGATAAAACAGCATATTCAGTATCTCTTGCAGCTTGCAGATGAAATTGCAGTTACAGATGTTACAGCTTCCCTTGCTTTTGCTGCAGTTCATAACCGCTGGGTTCGCCCTCAGATTGATAATTCAACAGTTTTTGAAATTACAGAAGGAAGACATCCTGTTGTAGAAGCTCATCTTCCAAGCGGAGAGTTTGTTCCGAATGACGCAAAAATAAGTGCAGAGCAGAATGACGGCATTCCTTCTTTTGATTTAATTACAGGTCCGAACATGGCAGGTAAGAGTACATATCTTCGTCAGAATGCGCTCATTGCTTTGTTAGCCCAGACAGGTTCGTATATTCCTGCAGTAAAGGCCAGAATTGGTATTGTAGACCGCATTTTCTGCCGTGTAGGAGCCAGCGATAATCTTGCAAAGGGAGAATCAACCTTTCTTGTAGAAATGATGGAAACCGCAAATATCCTTCGTGCTGCCACAAGCCGTTCCCTTGTAATTATGGATGAAGTAGGACGCGGAACTTCTACAGAAGATGGTCTTGCAATTGCCCGTGCAGTTTCTGAATACCTTCTAGATACTGTAAAGTGTAAAACAATGTTTGCAACTCATTACCATGAGCTTACAAGAATGGAGCATCCTTCCCTTAAAAAGCTGTGCCTTCAGATAAACGAAGAAAACGGAAGCGTTGTATTTATGCGCAAAGTTATAGAAGGCATTACAGAAAATTCTTATGGTATTCATGTTGCAAATCTTGCAGGCCTTCCTCAAAGCGTAATAGACCGTGCTAATGTAATACTCCAGCATATTCAGTCAGTTGCAGCAGATAAGCCTGTTATGGAAAGCGATATTCCTGATGCAGCAGTTATGCCTGTTCAAAATGCAAATGCACCGGGACTTTTCAGCGATGAAGAAATCATTCTTTCCGAAATCCTTTCCTGCGATACCGACAACATGACACCAATGGACGCATTAAAAATGATTTCTAAGTGGAAAAATAATCTTTTACCACAATAAATTCATTTTTTTATCAAAATCCCTACAAAAAACTTCCTCTTTTAACAAAAAAAAAGAATAACTATAGTGTATGAAAAAATTATGGTATCTTTTTAAGCTTGGAATCAAGGCAGTGCTCAGGGTGGTGTTTGCGGTGATTTCGGGTGGGGAAGAGTGTGTAATCTGTGGGAAAAAGTCGTTTCTTTATCCTCTTTGCAGGGAATGCCGTAAATCGTATCTTTCCATAAAAAACGTGGAAAAGGATGATTTATTCAAAAACCGTTGCAAGATATGTGGAAAAGAGCTGCTTTCTACTCAGGAAACCTGTTTTGACTGCAGAATTAAGCCTGTTGTGACTCATGTAGACAAAATGCTTCCGTTATTTCCGTACAGAATATGGAATAAAGAGCTTATGTTTATGTGGAAATCGCAGGAAATCAGGTCTTTATCGCTTTTCTTTGCAAAGATACTTAATTTGGTCCTGCAAAAGCTTGATTCAAAGGTGGTTATTCCCGTTCCACCAAGAAAAGGCAAGCTTCAGCAGAAGGGTTGGGATCAGATTGACGAATTATGCAATCTGCTCGAATACATTTACGGTTATAAGGTTTTACGGATTCTGGAACGTTCAACAGCAATGCAGCAGAAAAAACTAGGCAGAGAAGGGCGCCTTAATCAGATTGGCAAAGCTTACAGTGTTGTTCCACCTTCCAGATTCCAAAAAGCCTTAAAACCATATAAAGGAACGCTTCCAAAGAACATAATCCTGCTGGATGATGTCTGTACCACCGGTTCCACCCTGGAAAGCTGTTCCCTGGTTTTAAAGGAGGTAGGCATAGAAACAATAACAGGGGTAACCTTATTCACGGTTGATTGATAACAGAATATAAATACTTAAATATGATGAGGGAATAGGGGATAGTAAATAGGGAATAGTAAATAGTAGGCATTTGAAAACAAAGCTGCGGAGCTCGGGACGGCTGAAAACTACTTCGAAGCTTGCCGAGCGAAGCGAGTTAAATCTTTCCTAGCAAGCTTCGCCGTAGTTTGAAGACGTACCGAGCGGGAGCAGATTTGTTTTCTACCTGATTGCATTTAATATTGCAAATTTCACTTTTTCGGTTTATTATATAATATAGTATTTATATTTTGGGGGAAATATGGCTTCAGAAGAAACACAGTTCCAATTGGTAACCTTCCAGCTTGGCAACGAGTTATATGGCGTAAACATCATGGATGTAAAGGAAATTGTTCGTTTACAGAATGTGCGTGTTATC